>PKYU01000155.1 GCA_003132765.1 Chitinophagaceae bacterium
AAAAGGGGAAACCCTGGGACTTGTGGGCGAAAGCGGCTGTGGCAAAACCACACTTGGAAGAGTTTTGATCCAGTTAATTGATCCGACTTCCGGGAGTATTTATTTTAATAATATCAATATAGCCCGAATCGGTAAAGAGTTGTTCAGGAAGATGAGGAAAGATATTCAGATCATTTTCCAGGACCCTTATGGTTCTTTGAATCCAAGAATAACAATAGGGCAGGCAATTAATGAACCCATGAAAATTCATGAAATATTGCCAACAGAAAAGCAACGGAAGGAAAAAATAATCGAATTGCTGAAAAAGGTTGACCTAAAACCCGAACACTTTAACCGTTACCCTCACGAGTTTAGTGGGGGGCAACGACAGCGAATTTGTATTGCAAGGGCATTAGGGCTCAATCCTGAATTCATTATTTGCGATGAGAGTGTGTCAGCCCTGGATGTAAGCGTTCAGGCCCAGGTACTAAATTTATTGAATGACCTTAAAGATGAACTTGGCTTTACCTGTATTTTTATTACGCACGATCTTGGAGTAGTGCATTACATCAGCGATAACATTATGGTCATGAACAAAGGTAAAATTGTTGAGCGGGGAACAGCGGACCAAATTTATTTCGACCCAAAAAATGAGTACACGCAGCGTTTAATAGAATCTATTCCTAAGGTAAATTGGTAAGAAAATTACTTTTTTGGAGAAAAATTATTCTTAAGAAATTGAACTAATAGTACTACCTTCGCACACTTAAAAAAATCATGCCGTAACATGATAAGTGGCCCCGAAATTNNGATGGTAATCGAAAGAAAAACGGGAAAGATCGAAAACAAACATTTCCGGGACATTCTCGATTATTTCAATGACAAGGACGTTTTCGTAGTAAACAATACAAAAGTGTTTCCCGCGAGGATGTACGGCCGCAAAGAAAAAACGGGCGCCAAAATCGAAGTATTTTTATTGAGAGAATTGCATAAGCAAAATCGCCTATGGGATGTAATCGTTGATCCTGCCAGAAAAATTCGCGTAGGCAACAAATTGTATTTTGGCGAAAATGATGAGATGGTTGCTGAAGTTATTGACAATACGACGAGCCGTGGCAGAACAATCAGGTTTTTATGGGACGGGCCGGAAGAGAGTTTCAGGAAAATGCTCTATTTCATGGGAGAAACGCCTTTACCAAAGTATATTAAACGCAAACCAGATGAAGAGGATAAGGAAAGATNNAGAAAGATACCAGACTGTTTATGCAAAACATGAAGGAGCAGTGGCTGCACCTACTGCCGGTCTCCATTTCAGCGCCGAACTGATCAAACGCCTGGAAATAAAAGGGATTAGGTTTGCCGAAGTTACGTTGCATACCGGACTTGGCACTTTCAGACCTATTGAAGTTGAGGATCTCAGCAAACATAAAATGGATGCAGAATATTATAAGATTGATGAAGAAGCCTGCCGGATTGTGAACAAAGCGAAAGAAACCGGGAAAAGAATTTGTTCAATTGGAACCACAACGATGAGAGCAATGGAAACTTCATTTACAGCGCAAAAATTATTGAAACCTTCAGAAGGATGGACGAATCATTTTNNCTTATAATTTCAATATTGCTGACGCATTGGTTACTAATTTTCATTTACCCAAAACAAGTTTGCTTATAATGACCTGCGCATTTGCGGGATATGATCTTATAATGGATGCTTACAAAAAAGCCATAAAAGATAAATACCATTTCTTTAGTTATGGTGATGCAATGTTGATCATTTAAAGGGAATTGTCATTAAAGTTGAAGACTTAACTGAATTAAGTTTTCCTGACACTTTTCCATTGCGAATAGAATATTTTAATATTTGGCTCTTTAAGGAAATTTCAATTTTTGAATAAGTATGAAGTTTCTAAAATTTTGATTAGATTTATCCTAGGTATTGTTAACCCTCCTAAGAGAATATCAATTAGTTAAAGCTTAATTTTCTTCTTTTTTTAGTTTAAGCTATTGGTCTCTAAATATCCCTGGAATATCAATTTGTTGCATTTCATATTATTTGGTAAACTGGTGGATAGTTTTTACAAAAATTCATTAGAATAATTAAGCTATAATCAAGGTTAAATTGAACTAATCAAGAACTTTTTGTAGTCAGTTCAAACGACTCTATCAACCAGGAAAAACCATATTAAAAATGGCCTAATTTTAGATGTAAGTATCACACATAAAACTCAAGTTTAAATGATTAAACGGTCTATAAGGTTGATAATTTCTATTGTAGTTGGAAATATGATTATTATGACATCGTGCCAGAAGCTGTTTAGAATTCCTGTTCCACCTAATGTTGTTGATTCTTCTGGTGGGAAAGTGACTACCCTGGCTGGCAGCGGCGACTTAGGTTCAACAAACGATAGCGCTATAGCTGCTTCATTTAATAAACCTTTTTCGGTTGCTGTGGATGCTGCTGGAAATGTTTATGTGGGAGATGCAGGTAATGAACTGGTTCGAAAAATAAGTCCTTTAGGGGAAGTAACTACCCTGGCAGGAAGTGGTAATCAAGGCTCTGACAATGGTCCCGATACAGCCTCTTCATTTTTTTCGCCCAGGGGTGTTACTGTAGATGGTTCAGGTAATGTATATGTGGCTGATTGGGGTAATCACCTGATCAGAAAAATAGGTCAGGCAGGAGATGTGACCACCTTTGCAGGAAATGGTATGCAGGGCTTCGCAAATGGCCCGGATACGTCAGCTTCTTTTAAGTTCCCGCAAGGGATTGCAATAGATGCTGCAGGTAATTTATATATTGGAGATTCCGGAAATGAACTTATCCGGAAGATCAGCCCGTCAGGTGTAGTAACTACCCTTGCAGGTAACGGTTCAATAGGCTCATCAAATGGTATAGGCGCGGAGGCTTCCTTTTACAATCCGATTGGAATTGCGGTAGATGCATCTGGTAATGTATATGTTGCCGACGCAAATAATCAGGTGATCCGCAAAATAACCCCCTCAGGTACAGTGACTACCTATGCAGGAAACGGTGATCAGGGTTTTGCCAATGGACCGGCAATAGCAGCCTCATTTAATTCTCCAAAAGGAGTAGCAGTGGATGCCTCAGGGAATGTATTTGTTGCTGATACAGGAAATAATCTGATCAGACAAATCAGCACTTCAGGTGAAGTGACAACTGTTGCAGGCAGTGGTTCGTCGGGTTCAGACAATGGTAATGTAGCAGTAGCTACTTTTAATCAACCAGTTTCAGTAGCTGTAGATGGTTCAGGTAATTTGTATGTTGCGGATTATGGAAATAACTTAATTCGAAAGATCACCAAATAATTTCTTCATAAATTGGTAAAACAATTGATCATTAAATAAATCAGAAAAAAAGTTTATTGTCTGATTTTAAAACTGAAGAAAAATATAATCTGAATAAATAAACGACTAGCTATGAGAACAATTTATCAATGGCTGAATGAATATGGCGAAAGCCATACTAATGAGACAAATAAATTTATTCATTGGATTTGCGTTCCGGCAATTTTTTTCTCGATCACAGGTTTATTATATAGCATTAAACTTCCATTTTTTATTGGCGAAAGATTACAGGGGAATATAGCTATGATAGAATTACTGCTAACAACATTGTATTATTTGTGGTTATCAATTAAGGTAGGTTTAGGAATGCTCCTTTTTAGTGGTATTTGCTTTTTTCTGTGCTTTATGGCCGAAACATTTTTGCCCATTTCTTTATGGCTATTTTGCCTTATCATTTTTGTGTTGGCATGGATCGGCCAATTTTATGGCCACAAAGTGGAAGGCAAAAAACCTTCTTTTTTTAAGGATATACAATTCTTATTGATTGGGCCAATGTGGCTTATGAGTTTTGTTTACAAGAAATTGGGGGTTTCTTATTAATCCTTCATATCAAACAAGCCCTTATTTAACAGCTGCAAGGTTTTTTCTTTATTTTCCCTTGATATAAGGATAGATATATTATGCTGGCTGCCCCCATAGCTTACCATTCTCACAGGAATACCTGATAAGGTGGTAAATATTTTTGCTATAACATCTTTGGTTTTGGTGATTTTATTTCCCACAATGGAAACAATAGTTTGATCAGTATCCACTTCTACTGTCCCAAATAATTCCAGTTCCTTTATAATATCTCTTAAATAGTTATCATTATCAATAGTGAGGGAAACAGCAACTTCAGAAGTGGTAACCATATCAATAGGTGTTTGATATTTTTCAAATACTTCAAACACTTTTCGAAGAAAGCCATATGCCAGTAACATCCTGCTACTTTTAATTTTTATGGCAGTAATAAAATCTTTAGCAGCTATAGCTTTTACCCCTTCACTTCCAGCCTCGCTTTCAATTAAAGTGCCCGGTGCATCGGGCTGCATGGTATTTAATAATCTCACCGGAAAATTAAAATATTGTGCAGGCCAAATACTTGCTGGATGTAATATTTTAGCTCCGAAATAAGCCAGCTCTGCCGCTTCATCAAAGCTTAGCCTGCTTACAGGCCTGGTGTTCTTAACGATTCGCGGATCGTTATTATGCATCCCATCAATATCTGTCCAGATTTCACAAACAGATGCACCGATTGCCCCCGCAATCAATGAAGCAGAGTAGTCACTCCCGCCTCTTTTTAAGTTATCAACCTCTCCTTTTGAATTACGGCAAATATACCCCTGTGTAACAAATACTGTATTGTCTTTATGCTTTTTCAAGATCTGTGATAATTTTACTTTAATACTCCCAACTTGTGGTTCACCGGAAGAATCTATAGTCATAAAATCCAGGGCTGGCAACAATACATTTTTAATATTTTTTTCATTGAGGTAAATGCAGAAAATTTTGGTACTTAATAATTCTCCTTGGGCCAGTATATCTTTGTTAAGCGCTTCACTAAAGGAAATCTTTAAGATAATATTCAGAAACTCAAAATGCTCGGCCAGAATTTCCTTTGCTGCATTAAAACTTTCGTCTGTCTTTAGTAATTGCCTGATAAAACTTTGATAATATCGCTCAAGAGTATCGATTTGGTGTTTTGCAGTAAGCCTTTCCCCTTTTGCAAGATTGCCACTTATTTCTGTAAGGGCATTAGTGGTGCCGCTCAATGCGCTGAGGACGATTATTTTTGACTCAGTTTCTTTGGTAATAAGCTTCGCAACTTCAAACATTCTTTCAGGTTTTCCAACACTGGTTCCGCCAAACTTCATTACTTTCATTTCTATTCCTCCGTAATTTTATATTAAGGTCGCAAAGGTAATATATAGCTCCAATTTCTAAATGGAATTACCCGAAAATGCCAANNTTCGATTTTTTAAAAGGTAGCCCTTTCTTTGATTAAATTAATTTCAAATTTTTGACCAAGTTTTTCAAGATCTTCGGCAACCGATTTTAGTAAAGGAATTCCATTTTGCATTCTTTCTTTTTCAAAATCAGTTTCTGGTTCTCCGGGAATAATCACTTTTGGCTGGCCTTCAACCGTTTTTGCTGAACTGAATCTTTTTATCCATTTATCCATATGAAATTTAAATTCATTCGTCGGCCGGAATGCATCAATCCTCATTGCTCCGAAAAAATGGCCAATTCCCTGTCCTGGCATATTTTCCGGCATAGGCACATAGGCAGGAAATGGCGGAACCCAGGGACCATAATTTGCTCCGCTCAAAATTGCCGAGAAAATATCAACGATGGACCCAAGGGCATACCCTTTATGGCTTCCATGTTCCCTATCACCACCAAGAGGTAACATAGCTCCGCCTTTTTTCAATTCGGCAGCATCATCCGAGGGATCGCCGGTTTTCGTTTGTACCCAACCGAAAGGTGCCATTTCATTCTTTCGCTGTAATATTTCAAGTTTGCCATTGGCCGCAGTAGTGGTTGCAAAGTCTGCCACGGTTGGTTTTTCATTTCCGGCCGGTATTGCCACCGCAATAGGGTTTGTGCCTAACATTCTTTCAATTGAGAAAGTAGGCGCTACTAAGGCAGAACCATTCGTCA
>PKYU01000276.1 GCA_003132765.1 Chitinophagaceae bacterium
GCAATAGCCACAAGGCCTGACCTGGGTGATTATTTAACCCCCGAGAAATTACAACGTACCAATTATAAGAGCGTTTCATTATAAAATACCAAAAAGTATTACTAATCCTTCCCGGATAAGATGATCAACCTGGTTGTAAGCAAAAAGAAATCATGAAAAATATTTTCCATTGTATTGATGCACACACCTGCGGCAANNGGAGGTCCTGAATTAATAGGGGAAAATATGAGTGAGAAAAGGCAGCATTTCTTAAAAGAATTTGACTGGCTAAGAAAAGGACTAATGTTTGTGACAAGGGGCCATGATATGATGAGCGGTAGCATATTATACCCCGCGCATGATCTGGCAAATGATATAGCCGTATTATTTATAGAAACGAGCGGTTGTCTCCCGATGTGTGGCCACGGCACTATTGGCACTATTACCATCGGCATTGAAGAGAAATTGATTACTCCAAAGATACCTGGAATAGTTCGCCTAGAAACTCCTGCGGGCCTCATCATGATTGAATACAAAATGCAGGGCGAAAAAGTAAAATCAGTAAAGCTAACCAATGTAGCTTCATTTCTTGCTGCAGAAAATATTGAGGTGGCAAGCCCGGAACTGGGAACTTTATACGTAGATGTTTCTTACGGCGGAAATTTTTATGCCATAGTAGATGAACAGGAAAATTTCAAAGGAATAGAAAATTATTCAGCAGATCAGTTGATAAGCTGGAGCAGGGTAATGAGAAAAAGAATCAATGAACATCATGAATTTGTACATCCTGAAAATGAAACGATCAATGGTTGCTCTCACATTTTATGGACAGGTAAACCGATTGATAAAACATCTTCTGCGAGAAACGCAGTATTTTATGGAGATAACGCCATCGACCGCTCTCCCTGCGGCACCGGCACCTCGGCAAGGATGGCCCAATGGTATGCCAAAGGAAAATTAAGAAAAGGTGAACCATTTGTGCATGAAAGCATCATCGGCTCAAAGTTTACAGGTAAGATTGAAAAAGTAACATCCGTTGGTGAAAAAAAGGCGATCATACCTTCCATTGAAGGATGGGCAAAGATTTATGGACATAACACGATTACCATTGATGAGGAGGATGACCCTTATGCCTTTGGATTCCAGGTGCTATAAAAAATTAATTTTCCGGGAACTATTTCCTTTTTGACAATGAAAAAAAATATCAACTAATGCCTGACGTAATTATTATTGGAGGAGGAGTTATTGGTTTGTGTAGCGCTTATTACCTGAATCAGAACGGTTATGATGTAACTGTAATAGACAAAACCGATATGCTTGATGGCTGTTCGTACGGCAATGCCGGCTATGTGTGTCCCAGTCACTTTGTTCCTTTGGCATCTCCGGGAGTTGTGAGGCAAGGATTAAAGTGGATGACCAGTTCCAAAAGCCCGTTTTATGTGCAACCCTCACTGAATATGAATTTACTTAAGTGGGGTTATCATTTTGTAAAGTCCTGTACCAAAGCGCATGTAGCTTCTTCGGCTATTCCTTTACGTGACATTGCATTACTTGGTATAAAGCTCTATGAAGAATTAAACAGCCAGGAAGGGTTTAATTTTTATTTTGAAAAAAAGGGAATGCTGGAGTTTTTTAAAACGGAGAAAACCATGCACCATGAAAAAGAAATGGTGGCTAAGGCAAAATGGCTAGGCATTGATGCAAAACTGCTCGATAAAAAAGAAGCGGCAGAAATGGAACCGGGCATAGATGTGGATATCCTGGGTGGAATATATTATTCGTGCGATGCCCACTTAAATCCAAATGAATTAATGCATTGCCTGATTTCATTTCTTAAAAAAAATAATGTCCGCTTCGTTACAAATGAAGAAGTCACCAATTTTATGACAGATGGCAAAACATTGAAGGGGGTAAAAACAAGATCTTCAGAATATACTGCGGACCATTTCGTTTTGGCTTCAGGTAGCTGGAGTGGCGAACTGGCATCAAAACTGGATTTAAGGATCCCACTGGTTGGCGGAAGGGGATATTCCATAACATTAGAAAATTCCGGTTTTGAAATTAATCATCCCATTATACTTACAGAATCAAGGGTGGCACTGACACCGCTGGGTGAAAATAAGATCCGGATCGGCGGCACGATGGAAATAACATCTACAAATACACCTCCGAAAATTGGAAGGGTAAAAACTATTCTTGAATCAGTGAAAAAATATATACCTGCATTTGACTTTCCTTTACCGTCATTAGATAAGATATGGTATGGATACAGGCCCTGCTCGGCAGACGGGTTACCTTATATAGGCAGGGTTAGGAAATATGAAAACCTTATAATCGCTTCAGGTCATTCCATGGTCGGATTGAGCCTTGGAGCAGCTACAGGTAAATTAGTAAGTGAAGTTGTAAATAACGAACCTGCAAGCATAAACATTGATCCTTTTAGCCCGGATAGATTTAATTAGACAATAAGCGTATTAGGCTATCAAGGCGATAATTTCATTCCTGATAAGTATATTAAGTTTGGCCAAATGGGCCTTCAAAACTATTTCGAAAATTACTTTGCTTGTTCTAAGATATGATCAGCATAATAATTCCCACATTAAATGAAGCCAAAAATATAGGTAATACTATTTCTCATTTAATGAATGAAAATGATGCAGGAAATATCAGTGAGATCATTATAGCAGACAGCGGCAGCGCAGATAATACAATTGAAATTGCAAAAAACGCAAAGGCAAAAACTGTAGTGATCCCAGGCATGAACTGGGCAGCCCAAATGAATGCCGGAGCAGCAATTGCATCTGGAAAACTATTTTTTTTCCTTCATGCTGATTCTGTTCCCGCTCAGGGGTTTTCAGAAATGATCATTGATGCTTTTAATAATCAATTCTATTCCGGATGTTTCCGGATTGCGTTTGTCTATGAACATTGGTTCTTAAAAGCCAATGCATGGTTTACAAGATTTAATATTAACGGAGTTCGGTTTGGTGATCAGGGCCTATTTATAACCAAAGAAGTGTTTGAAAAGTGCGGCAGATATAACGAAAAACTTTTTGTAGTGAAAGACCAGGAGATCATTCACAGGCTTAAACGATTTTCTTCCTTTAAAGTAATTAACAGCACTATTGTAACTTCCACAAGAAAATACCTGGTGAATGGAATATATAAAACGCAGGGAACTTTTTACCTTATCTGGCTGTTGTATTACTTAGGCATTTCACAAAAAAATCTCTTGATATTATATAGGAAATTATNNTTCTGGGTACTATTTATTCTTGAGTCAAAATTTGAACTTCGCAAAAGAGTGCAAAAGCAATGGCAGAGGGCTTTTTTAAATAATATGGTTTCTATTCCGTCGTTTATGTTACTCAGGTTTATGTTCCTGCCCGCAATGATCTGGCTTACTATTCAAAACGAAAAATTACACTTCGGCTTCAATTATTTGTATGAAATACCTGCGTGGGGAAAGGCGATTATCTCATTCCTTATTTTTGATTATACCAATTATACATGGCACCTGTTAAATCACCGCATTCCTTTTTTATGAAGGTTTCATCTTGTTCACCATACAGATCCTGATCTTGATGTGACTACTGCCATCCGCTTTCACTTTGGAGAAATGATCGGCTCATTATTGTTCAGGGGAACTTTTGTTTTTTTATCCGACGCCACACCAATAATGGTTATTCTTTATGAAATTATTTTTGAGGCTGAGGTGCTTTTTCATCATAGTAACCTGAAAATTCCATTGAGGTTCAGAACTCCTTACCTAAGCTTTTAAACAGCCAAAGTTTCGTAAAATAAAAATGTTTAATTTGGCTTATGCAATTAATGTTACCGTTATTTTCCAAAGATACCAGGATGATATCAAAATGTCTGGGAGTGTATGAAAAAGATTCACTTGTTCAATACATTGCTAACGGACTTCCAATTTACAGCCATGCTAGTGAAGACCTTCAAAGTTTTCGTTTTATAACAAGTAATTTTATTAAGGAAGGCCTTTGTAAAGCTACTGAAGTGTCTCGTTGTTTTGGCATTCCGGTTGACACTGTTAAGCGGCACGTAACCAAACTACGTCAGGAAGGTGAATCGGCCTTTTTTTCAGGAGAAAACCGAAGGGGCTATTGTCATAAAATACGTGGCAGCGTATTGGAAAGGATACAGAAAAAATTAGACAAGGGCCAGTCTGTCAACTCCATCGCTAGAGAGGAGAGCCTGACCGAAGGCAGCATCCGTTATAGTATCAAACAAGGATATTTAAAAAAAACTCAAATCAACCAACCTCGCCAAAACAAGGAAGCACTTATAACCAAAGAGATGAGCAAAACCTGAAAGCGCCCTTAGGCATTGCCACTACCCGCACCGTGGAAAGAGCCATAGCGGCTGCAGGCATTTTGGAGGAAGCGGCTCCTGAATTTTCTCATAAACAAAGCGTGGATAATGCAGGTGTTTTATTTGCCCTGCCAGCTCTTATTGTCCAAGGTCTGCTCAAATACAAACAAGTATATCAGCAGCTTTCCCATGGTTATTATGGCTTGCAGAGCACTATCCTCACCCTGGCTTTTATGGCACTGTGCCGTATCAAAAATCCTGAACAGATGAAGCAGCAAAAAGTAGGCGAGTTGGGCGCTTTAATAGGGTTAGACAGGGTTCCTGAAACCAGGTGCCTTCGTGAGAAGATACAGCAAATAGTAAATCAGAACAAGGCTAAGCAATATAATACTCTATTGCTTAATCACTGGCTTAGCGATGAGGATGAATTTTTCTTTTACATAGATGGACACGTTCGCATTTACCATGGGCATAAAGCCAACCTGCCGGCAAAATATATATCACGACAAAAACTTTGCCTGAGCGCTACCACCGAGTATTGGGTCAATGATACAGATGGGTTGCCCTACCTGGTTTTTATGGGTGAGCTAAGCGAAAAAATGCAAGACGTTATTGAACTGCAGATCATACCGGAACTAAAAGCCAATGCTATCATAGCGCAAAGAATAAACGCTAAAGAAAAAACCTTGTTCACGCTGGTCTTTGACAGGGAATGCTACCAGCCCTCCTTCTTTCAGCGCCTTTGGGAAAACCATCACATAGCCGTTATTACCTATCGTAAAAACGTGAAAGATAAATGGGAAGAAAATCTTTTCCAAGGCCATGCTGTTACTATACTTGGCAATACCATTACGGCGCTTCTTTACGAGCAAAATGTTGAGCTGGGCGGACATACTTTCCGGGAAATCAGATGCCTTAACGAGGGAAGCCATCAAACGGCTATCATCACTACCAATGAGGATATAACGCTGGCACAAGTAGCTTCAAAAATGTTTAGCCGCTGGAGCCAGGAGAACTTTTTTAAATACCTGATTGCTGATTACGACTTCGATAAAATGGTACAATATGGAAGTGAAACGATAGATGAGAATACAAAAATAGTTAACCCTGAATACCGGAAAATAAACTATAAAATAAAAAAGCTTGCCGAAAAAATACACCGCAAGGAGGCTAAATTCTACAAAGTAGCAGAGCAAATAAATGAAGACGATATAGATGAAATTCCAACTCTTTCACGCTCTCAGATACAGGCCATGGAAGCTATAACAGTACTGCAAAAAGAAAAAGAAACACTCATAGATGCAAGATCCAAAATGCAAAGTAAAATAATGCTCAAAGAAATGCCCGATGTTACCCGCCTCAACAAACTAAAACCAGAAAGCAAATTATTTATGAACATCATAAAAATGATTTGCTACCGTGCCGAAACCGCCTTGGCAGAAATAATAGCACCTCATTTTTATAAAGAAAAAAATGAAAGGCGGATGCTAATAAAACAACTTTTTAATACACCTGCCGATATTATTGCTGATGAAAAACAACAAACTCTTACTATAAAAATATGCAGTCTGTCGGCACCAAGATATAATCAGGCAATTAATGAATTATGCGAAATATTAAACCAAACAGAAACGCTTTTTCCTGGTACAGAACTCAAAATGATTTTTAAAAACTAAGCAAGTTATTTTACGATAAGTAAGGAGTTCTGA
>PKYU01000269.1 GCA_003132765.1 Chitinophagaceae bacterium
TTTTGACGCCCGCTGCGGATTACAGATACCTGGCCGGAATTTTAACCGGCGACTCACTGAAGCTATCTGCTTTTGATGGCGATAATGTTCATTTGTTTGAAGCAATAATTGATAATACAATTACGATTTCAAGAGGTGTTTTTTATAACGGCTATACTGGTATGGAAAAGTGGACAGCTATAAAGAATGATTCAATTGTCCTGCCAATAATTGATGAGCCTACCCATTTGCGTAATGGCGCCTCAAAACTGAANNTGACGAAAAGTATAAAAACAAAGTGGTGATCATTCAGCTGATGGGAAGCTGGTGTGCTAATTGTCTTGATGAAACAAAGTTTCTGGCAGACTATTATGAAAAAAATCGCTCCAAAGGCATTGAGATCATCGCACTTGCTTATGAATTGACAACAGATACCTTCCGGTCAAAAAAAAGTGTAACTAAATTTCAAAAATTGTTTGATGTACAATATCCCATGCTGATTACGGGAGTTGCAGCCGGAGATGAAAAAAAGACTGAAAAAACATTGCCCCAACTTACAACCATAAAGTCCTTCCCTACCACTATTTTTATTGATAAAAAAGGATATGTACGGGAAATACATACCAATTTTTATGGCCCCGCCAGTGGTGAATATTATTTAGAATCGAAGAATAGGTTTTATGGAACGGTGGACAAGTTGCTTAATGAATAATGATGNNCATTAATATGAAACTTTTTTCAATGCGGGTATCCTTTGTATTTACAATAAAGCCTTAACTATAATACTCCCATTATTACCTTTTGTATTTTGCTATTCTCTTTCAGATACAATAGGAAATGGGATCTTCTTTGGCTTATCCCTGAAAAAACCAATTAATACCAATAGAGTTTTGTAAGTTGCATTTTAAAAAATTAAGTGTCTGAAAATTTCAATGATAAAGTAATTTGGATTACAGGTGCCTCCTCGGGTATTGGTGAAGCGTTAGCGTATGCCTTTTCCACAGCGGGAGCGAAACTGATTTTATCGAGCCGCAGGGTGGAAGAATTGGAAAGGGTGCGGAATACTTGCAGTAATGTGGAACAGGTAAAAATTCTTCCGCTTGACCTTTTAGATGCTTCTTCATTAGGGGCAAGGACAGCAGCCGCTATTGCCTGCTTCGGGCACATCGATATCATGATACACAATGGAGGCATTTCCCAGCGTTCACTGATAATAGAAACCGATATCGAGATACACAGGAAAGTTATGGAACTCGATTACTTCAGTTATATAATTATTACAAAAGCATTGTTGCCTCATTTTGTACAAAGAAAAAGCGGGCATTTTGTAGTTATGAGCAGTGTTATGGGTAAGATTGGAACTCCTATGCGGTCGGCTTATGCAGCAGCCAAGCATGCCTTACACGGCTACTTCGACTGCCTGCGTGCTGAAGTTTCGCCTATGAATATTAAGGTAACCTTGTTGACCCCGGGTTATATTCAAACCAATGTTGCACGAAATGCTGTTACCAAGGATGGAAAACCGCTGGGCATTGTATCGCAAAATATTGCATCTGGCCTTCCTGCAAATGAAGCAGCTAAACAAATACTAAAAGCCATTTCTAAAGGTACTTATGAATCCTATATTGGAAAATTCGGCTCCGAAAAGATTGCTTTATGGCTCAACAGGTTTTTGCCGGTTGTTGTTATAAAAAAAGCGCCGGGTCTTGCTCCTAAATAGGCGGCTTCATTTTAACGTTAGAGCCAGGGTCAACAAACCCGGAAATAGACGGAAGATATTTGCTCCACTTTAGGGCAACAACTTCCTGAAAAAAGGAATCAACTCATTTGCTAAAATCGAATGTTCTTCTACGTTAGGATGGCCTGCGCATCCATGAGCATGCATGGGATTAAAGAAAAATAATGCCACTGGTTTGTCTGTTATGTGCGATGCATCAATATATTGCTTTACAGCAGTTAGACAATTTTGAAGTATTTTCCCGTTGTTGCCATTTAACATTGGGCTGCTAAGCAATGCTATTTGCGCTGATGGATATTTGCTTTTTACTAATTGAACAAAATCAATATAATGGTTAACAAAAGCTGTGCTATCAAAAGGTAATCTTGGTCTTTTACCATCGCCGGTACTGAAATCATTTGTTCCTAAAGCAATACTTACAATGTCCGGGGAATATTTTTTGAAATCCCATTGCTGCGAGGCGTTCAACCCCATTTCAGTTTTTTCATAGACTTGGGGCATTGGTGGGCCATTGCTGTTCCAGTTGCGGTAAATGCCAATACCGCTTACACAACTCATAATAAAATTTACTCCCAGTGCTCTCGTTACCCTTGGCCCGTAAGCGTCGTAAGCTTCATGTTGATCGTGGTAAACACCAGTGCCACAAGGCATTTCCGAAGCATCAGCAGCAGCACCGCATGTGATGCTGTTGCCAATGAATTCTATCAATGGCAGCGCAGGAACCTCTAAAGCTTTTAAATTTTTCCCGGTAATTTTCCGAATATAGATCGGGCCTGTTTGTGCCTCCGTCGTTTTATATATCCAGATTGTATGCTCCCCTTCGCCCGGAGCGGTAAGTACAATTGGTTGCTTCGAATTACCTTCCACTTTTATCTTTTTTTGATACATACCATCCAATGTATATTGAAAATAATTATGACTACTTGCATCTGGTAATGATGCAAAAACGTAGCATGAACTTCCTGTAAAGGAGAATCCAAAATGCACTGCAGAACTTATTAACTCAAGATTTTGCTGACTATCTATGATATACCTTCCAATTGGTTGCAGACTTGTTGAAGCCAATTCAGTGACTGAATTTTTTGCATTTCTTTTTGTAGCTGAGCAGCTAACCAATACAATACAAATGATTAATGCAGTCCTTGCAAATAATCGTTTCATGTGAATGTTTATTGAATGAATTATTAACTTAGGGTTTTTATTTAATGGGGTGTCAAAGTTCTTCCCAATCCTTTTCTTGTTGCTGGGTTTAAGATGTAAAGGTCTTATTTAACCAAACCACAATATCTTCCCAACTTTCAACAGGTATTTTTGCATGAGTGGCATTTTTCATAACGAAAAATTCCTTCTTGTTGCCAGGTATTAAATTATAGAAATCCTTCACCTTATCAATCTCAAACAATTCATCTTTATCACCAACTCCCACCAAAACCGGAATATTTAAGTCTTTGGGAAGCCTGAGTTTTTTCACATCCAGCATGGTGAGATATCTGGGCGTATATCTAAAATTGAACAAGGTATCATGCGACACATTCATGCCATCTCTGTAATATTCAACAGATTGGTAGGAAGGCCGGAAAATAGCACTCGCCAAAATTCTGGCTTTTTGATAAAGTGTAAGCGGTTTTGTCAGCCCTTTTCTGCCTTCATAAGCTCCTGAGAGTAATGTTAATCCTGAAATCTCATTTGGAATGGCATCAGCAGCACACATCGCAGCAGCCACTCCCAGGCTGTGCCCCAAAATAATCACTTTTGAAAAACCAAGCCCTTTAATATATTTTACTGACTCAGCTAAATCAGCAATCCATCTTTCTTTACCCGGGCTATCACCACGGTTGCCGCCTGACAAACCATGCCCCCTGAAATCCAGGCCAAATACAGTATATCCGCCAGCCGATATGGGTTTGCCAGCCATATCATAAGCTCCGCTATAGGCTGTAAAACCAGGAAAAATCAAAACGGCAATATCTTTTTTTGAAGGTTCAATATTATCAGGGTTCCATCTCCGCAGAAAAAGCATTTCCCCATCTGTGGTACTAAACTGTTCATGAGGGCCTGTATAATTCTGCCTCAAAGAAGCAGCTTCATCAGGCGAAATCCCCTTATTGTTGATCCTTGACTTAGTAGGCAGATAGGCTAAAATCAACCCGAAAATGACAATAGCCACAACCAATGATATTATTATGAAAATAATTTTTCTAAATNNATATTTTGTAATAATTTTTCTAAATATTTTTTTCAAATCTATTTTTTTTATTTTCTTATAATTTGCACTTCTGTAAAATCAAAATGTAGCATAGCATTTAGGTTGTTGTTTACCTAATTTTAAAGGATTATTAAAAATTTATTTTAAAACCGTTGCTACTCTTGGTCAGCCTGAATCCGGATGATTCGCTTTCTTTAGTTTGTTTAACAGGAATTCATTTGGAACAATTAAAAACTTACAAAAATTAAAGCTATAACAAAAATTCAATTTCAATTAGCCAGCATTGTTTTCCCTAATAATAATTTCGGACATAGCTCTAAATTTAAAAAAATTCCTGGCCTGTAACACCCCCCGATTTCCCGGCAAACGGGTTTATGAACTGACTGTTAGTTTCCTGTGAAATGCGTCAGCATAATAAAACTATTATTTCCGTCATGATAAAACTTTCCATGAAACAAAAACGGAAACCTCGCAATGGTTGGCCATTGGTCAGGAGACCAGAGGCGTTACGGGCCGCTGGTTTTTATTAAACTTGATGCGGGAATAGTCGAGTAAGCAAGGGCATTGCAGCCTAAGCTTCTCTCAGGTAGGGTCGAGCAGTGGCGCANNTGCGCTTTCCTAATGATTTCTCATCATAGTTTATAGCCTATCATGTTGGAGCAAATTTCCTCCGAGCTACCTTGAAATCGCTATATATATTGTATATAGCATATAGCCATTTTGTACTCCATTGTTTCCAACCAATGCCCTGCTTTCCTTTGGCTTTCATAAGATGCCTCCGGATTTTCCTGGTTAACCAATCTTTTACATATCCAAACCCCTTACTTGAGTTCCCAATCTTATAGTATTGTACCCAGCCTCTCAGTATCGGATTGATGATATCTCTTACTCTCGTTAGTGGCTGCGATTCGTGCCGCTTGAANNTCTTTTATTCTGGCTTGCATCTTAGGTTGATAGTTTACTCTCCATTTACCCGTCTTTGTCTTTAGTCTCCTGAAGTCAAAGCCCAGAAAGCCGAAGCTATCTCCTTTAACCAAGTCCAGTTGTTTTGTCTTTTCTTCATTGAAGTGTACCTGTAGTTTATCCAGTTCTTCTCTGAGCCTCCTGTTCGACACTTCATCAGCAGTTCAATGATGTTCAGCTTCTTNNCGGTAGGTCTACTACCATCTTTTATTCAGCATTCAAAGAACTATCCTGATCTTTGATTCGTGACACACCCAACATGGGCAAAAATTGATGTAACCATTCCTGGCGTGGATTGCGCCTGCTATAGAATGGCGCCTCCCATATCATTAGTATAGTCAAAACAGAAAGATTGTATCAACAGATAAAGAATCAAATAAATTAAATAATTGAACCCCGGTCACTTTCGTGTAGGCCCAGCTACGATATGTTAGTTCATCTCCTGCTTACTTGTTATGCGGCTAAACCTACCCCTTAATTATATTATGTACTTCGCTCGTAACAGGTTTCTCCAGCTCAAGGCCTAATGATTCAAGAATGGGCATTAACGTTTTACCGAAGGCCTGAAATTCTTCCATGCTGTTCCATACATCAGTAACCTCAAGGTTATTGGGGTCTCCATGGCACACATGGTAGCTTCTTCCTTTTGGAGAGCCTTCACCCGCAGCAGAAAGTCTCTTAATTGCATCGGCATACTTGGCAGAGGTAAATCCGCCATGTTTAAAATGGATAATGAAAGACATAGTAATTATTTTATGAGTTAAAAAATAAAATTCCCAATTATCGAAAATAAATATAACTCTTCTTATGTAATAATGAATAGGAAATCTGATTTTTGGATCTGTCTATTATTAATTTGTCAGCAAGCCAAAATTGGGTTGCCCTTGTTATCCTTCAGGAATTAAAGATTTATCCAGGAATGTGGGGTGTGGCCCCCCGCCAGGAAGCTGGCAGCTACGGGCACGGACAATTAATGTGAACCGGAGAATAAAAGGGATGACCACAAAAGGCTAAATTTTTTTATGGATCAAATACCCAATGTAAGCACCAATTAATCCTGATATTGCTCCTGCAAAACTAAATAATAACGCAAAAACTATAAATCTTGAATATTGAGTTAATTCCGTATCTCCTTTGTAACCAAAGAATATGTACGAAACAAAAAGAAAATAACCAAAAACTGCTCCATTAATTAAACTATTCTTTTTATTCAGGCTTATGTATCCAACTATGAGAGCTGAAATTGACCAGGGCAAAATATTGAGCCACCCATGAAGTCTTANNGTTAACCTAATACACAAAAATCCCAGGAGAATTGCGAAAATTACAATCCCAAGCTTGAGTATTCCTTGCAATTTTTGCATTATTTGCATTATTCCAATTGTAAAATACAAATTAAACATTTATCGTTCTCAGTCCAAAATTCTCTTTGGTAATTTCTTTTTAGTCAAGCCAAATTTAGCCTGATCAGTGTACTTATAAAATTGGTATTTCCGAATTTTAGCAATGTGAGCCTGGCCGGAATAAACAAAAAACCTTGCTCCAGCAGGGTTTTGCATGTG
>PKYU01000433.1 GCA_003132765.1 Chitinophagaceae bacterium
ATGGCTACCTTCCCACTCGATTGAATAAATGATAGAAATAAAAGGTTGCATTCTTACAACCCACATGTTATCTGGAAAACCAGTTAGGGAAAATGCAGGCAAAAAATAACTTTAAATAATTATTAGAATAACCACTTTTACAATAAATTTAGTTCCGATGAAAAGAACTCTAAAATATACGCTGTGGATTGGATTCGTCACAACCTGTGTAATAAATTTGCAGGTTAAGGCCCAATCGCCGTTTTATGACGAAATTCAACATTTTAAAAGGCAGGATAGTGCTCACTTCCCGCTGCAAAATGCGATTCTTTTTGTTGGGAGTTCCTCCTTCAGGAAATGGGAAGATGTTCAATCTTACTTTCCGGATAAGAAAATTATCAATCGTGGTTTTGGCGGTTCAGAACTCAGCGATCTTATCCGGTACGCAAATATGATCATTATCCCATACCACCCTAAGCAAATCGTAATTTATGCTGGTGAAAATGATCTCGCTTATTCTGATACTATTACACCAGCTATTGTGCTCTCAAGAGTAAAAACATTATTTACACTGATCCGTTCTGCTTTGCCGGAGGTTCCCATAATATATGTTTCAATAAAACCAAGTCCATCGCGGGAGAAATTGATGCCTGAAATGGAAGAGGCTAATAAAATGATTAAGAAATTCATACTAATAAAGAAGAAGGCCGTGTTTATAGATGTCTACCATAAAATGGTAGATAAACACAGCAAGCCAATTCCCGGTATTTTTCGCCAGGATAATTTGCACATGAATGCCAAAGGATATCATATCTGGCAAAAAGCTATAGCTCCTTATTTAGTTAATTGAAAAATTATGAGCATTCTGGAATTGTCAATATCAGAAGAATTAAATCTAAATCCTTTGGTTTTGAAAAATTATGAATAGAGAATCAGTCCTGGAAAAAATCAGGGATACTCCAAAATGGGATGTCATCGTAATTGGTGGAGGCGCATCTGGTTTGGGTATTGCACTGGATGCGGCATCAAGAGGGTATTCAACACTTCTTGTGGAGCAGGCTGATTTTGCAAAATCAACTTCATCAAAAAGCACGAAACTGGTTCATGGCGGTGTTCGGTATTTGGCGCAGGGAAATTTAAGCCTTGTAAGAGAAGCAACAGTTGAAAGAGGTTTATTGTCTCAAAATGCGCCCCATTTGGTAAAAAATCAGACGTTCATTATTCCTGTATATAACAGGTGGAGCAGGCTGAAATATACATTAGGCCTGAAGTTGTATGACTGGATTTCTGGCCGGTTAAGCCTTGGCTCTTCTGTCTTTATTTCACGTAAGAAAGTTTTGGAAAAANNATTTCTAAAAATTTATTCGGAGGCGTTTTATATCATGACGGTCAATTTGATGATGCCAGGCTAGCCATAAATCTTGCTCAAACAATATTTGATATCGGAGGGTTTGCTATAAATTATATGAGGGTTATCGGTCTTATTAAGGAAAACGGAAGGATTGAGGGTGCTACTGTAACTGACATGGAAACGAATAACCATTATAGAATTAAAGCAAAAGCGGTAATAAATGCTACCGGGGTATTTGTCGATTCTATTGTAAAAATGGATGAACCTCAAATGAAGAAAAATATTGCTGTTAGCCAGGGAGTGCATTTGGTTATTGACAAAAATTTTTTGCCTGGAGTTGATGCCATGTTGATTCCCGAAACCAGTGACGGAAGGGTATTATTTATTGTTCCATGGCTCGACAAACTACTAATGGGAACAACGGATACACCTGTAAAAAATATTACGCTGGAACCAATNNACCTTACCCATCCGCCTAAACGAAAAGATGTATTAAGCGTTTTTGCCGGTCTCAGGCCATTGGCGGCAATGGATGAAGGAGACAAAAAAACAAAGGAAATTTCAAGGAGGCATAAGATAATAGTTTCAAAATCGGGACTGTTTTCAATTATTGGAGGTAAGTGGACGACCTACCGGAAAATGGGAGAAGATATGATAGATCGGGTGGAAAAAGAGTTGCAATGGAAGCATATTCCCGCAGTCACAGGTACGCTATCCATACATGGATCTATTAAAGAAGTAAACCGTAAAAATCCGTTTTATTTCTATGGTAGTGATGCAGGTTTTATCTATCAATTGATTGAAGAAAAAGGGCAGGAATGGATCAGCAAAAAAATGAATCTTCAACTGGCGCAGGTAATATGGGCCATACGTGCCGAAATGGCCCGCACTGTTGAAGACGTTTTGAGCAGAAGGACAAGATGTCTTTTACTGGATGCTGAAGAAAGTGTCCGGATAGCGCCAGTTGTTGCAAAGGCAATGGCAAAGGAAATGAACAAAAATGAAAATTGGATTGAAGACCAGGTGGAAAGGTATCGGGATGTTGCGGAAAATTATTTGATCAAGGTTAAGTAAATTATAACGATGACTACTATACTTCATTTTTGAAGCTGTTTCGAAAAAATTATTATTACAATATTTAATTTGTATATTTTTATTACCCCAGGGTGCAAATTATTTTTTGTTTAAATACGATTGCATGTCAAAATATATTTTATCCTTCGACCAGGGAACAACCAGTTCACGGGCAATAATTTTTGATAAGACCGGATCAGTAAAGGCTATTGCACAAAAGGAGTTTACTCAAATTTTCCCACAACCTGGTTGGGTAGAACATAATGGAAATGAAATTTGGTCCACTCAGTTGGGGGTTGCTAAAAAAGCAATTATGAAAGCAGNNATGAAAGCAGGACTTTCTGTTCGTGACATTGCAGGTATCGGCATTACCAACCAGAGGGAGACTACAATTGTCTGGGACAAGCATTCCCGCCAACCGCTTTATAATGCTATTGTTTGGCAGGACCGGCGCACATCCGAATATTGCAATGAACTAAAAAAGCAGGGAAGAGCAGCAAAAATCCAGGAAAAAACTGGCCTGGTAATCGATGCGTACTTTTCAGCAACAAAATTAAAATGGATACTTGATAATGTGTCAGGAGCAAGGAAGAAAGCAGAAAAAGGTGATTTGTGTTTTGGCACTATGGATACGTGGCTCTTATTTAATCTTACAAATGGTAAAGTGCATGCCACCGATGTGAGCAATGCTTCCCGGACGATGCTTTTTAATATTCACACATTACAATGGGACCAGGAACTCCTGAATCTTTTTGATATTCCTTCGTCCGTTCTTCCTGAAGTGAAGTCAAGCAGTGGNNCTGGTATTTATGTGCCGGTTGCCGGAATTGCAGGAGATCAGCAGGCAGCGCTATTCGGACAAATGTGCATCAATCCCGGCATGGTTAAAAATACTTATGGTACCGGTTGCTTCATGCTTATGAACACAGGCAATTTACCTGTATCAAGTAAGAATAATCTTCTCACAACTATTGCATGGCAAATTGGAAATCAAACGACGTATGCTTTAGAAGGAAGTGTATTCATTGGCGGGGCCGTGGTTCAATGGTTAAGGGATGGCTTAAAAATTATCAAAAAGGCATCGGAGGTTGAAAAATTGGCTTTATCAGTCAAAGATAACGGAGGCGTTTATTTTGTACCTGCTTTTACAGGGCTTGGTGCACCTCATTGGGACCAATTCGCAAGGGGCACCATGTTGGGAATCACAAGAGGAACAACAGCTGGCCACATAGCAAGGGCCTCAATTGAAAGTATTGCATTCGNNTTGCATTCCAAACATTGGATGTTTTACATTCAATGAATGCGGATGCTTTTTTGTCCATTAAAGAATTACGGGTTGATGGCGGGGCTACAGCCAATAATTTACTGATGCAATTTCAGAGTGACATTTTGAATTGTAAGGTGATCCGGCCAAAAATAACAGAAACAACAGCATTAGGGGCAGCTTACCTTGCGGGCCTCGCAATTGGTTTCTGGAAAAATATTAATGAAATAGAAAAATACTGGAAGGCTGAAAAAGTTTTTAAGCCATCAATGGCAGCAGGGGCAAGAAAGAAAGAAATGGAAAAATGGATGAAAGCAATAAGGGCTGCGAAGTTGTGGGCAAGTGAATAAGTCAATGGGCTTTGATTTAAAATAAATCCATCAAAATTATTTATGTCAATTTTTGTAAGCGAATTTGTAGGTACTGCCATCTTACTTGCGCTTGGTAACGGAGTAGTGGCTAATGTCGTACTTAATAAAACGAAAGGCCATAACAGCGGTTGGATTGTAATTTCTTTCGGTTGGGCGATCGGCGTTTTTGTAGGAGTGTTTGTATCCGCGAAATCAAGTGGAGCGCATTTAAATCCTGCGGTAACCATCGCTTTGTTATATTTAAATAAGATTGGCTGGAATGTGGTGCCGCAATATTTGGCAGGCCAACTGTTGGGAGCTATGGCCGGTAGTGTAATTGTCTGGCTCTCCTATTTGCAACATTTTACAGCCACTGATAATGCGGAAAGTGTTTTAGCAGTATTTGCGACAAGTCCCGCAATAAAAAGTTCCGGACACAATTTTCTTACTGAATTCCTGGCAACATTCGTTTTTATTTTAAGTATCCTTTACATTATCGCGCCCTCCGTTAGCCTTGGTTCATTAAATGCGCTTCCTGTTGCGTTGTTAGTGCTGGGTATCGGATTAAGTTTTGGTGGTCCTACGGGCTATGCCATTAATCCAGTTCGCGACCTAGGTCCAAGGATTATGCACCAGGTATTGCCCATACCAAATAAGGGCACAAGCAATTGGAAATATGCCATAGTTCCTATTTTCGGGCCATTGGCTGGAGGTCTTCTTGCGGCGATATTATTTAATTATCTGAACTGATTATTNNCTCGTATCTTTGCTCAACAAATAATTCGAATTGGATAAGCAACGTGTATTTTTTGAAGATCTCGGTGTAATCAATTATAAATCTGCGTGGGATTACCAAGAAGTTTTGGTAAAGAAAAATGTTGATATAAAGTCCGTATTGAGGAAATCCTCATCTATTGCGGCCGGGATGCAAAATAGTACTTCCAATTATTTTCTTTTCTGCGAACACCCTCCTGTATATACATTAGGCAGGAGCGGGCATATAGAAAATGTTTTGCTCAGTGAAGATGAAATGGAAGAAAAAGAAATTGAATTTTTCAGAACCAACCGTGGCGGCGATATTACTTTTCACGGATTGCAACAGATTGTAGGTTATCCTATACTTGACCTCGAAAAATTTTATACAGATATTGGAAAATATTTAAGAAATCTTGAGGAAGTGATCATCCTCACGATAGCCGAATATGGCATTAAAGGTGAAAGGAGTAAAGGTGAAACGGGCGTTTGGATTGATCCTGGAATTTTAGGAATAGAAAGGAAGATTTGTGCCATGGGTATACGCTGCAGCAGGTGGATTACCATGCATGGCTTCGCTTTAAATGTTAATACAGATCTTAGCTATTTCAGCAATATCATCCCTTGCGGCATTTTGAACAAACAAGTTACCTCTATCGAGAAAGAGGTCGGGAAAAAAGTAGATTTTGAAGAAGCTAAAGAAAAAATTAAGAAAAATTTTGCCCGTGTCTTTAACGTGGAAATCACTTCAATTCATGACCGGAAGCATCAAGGGCAGGCATCGGTTGACCATCTTTAGGGATATAAATTTGGTGTTTTTCTAACGGGATCCCATCCGCATATAATTCAAAATTGAACAAACCTGCGTGAATAAAATTGACCTTATCAAGCGTTAACAAAGGTTCGCTAATTTTTTTCAACTCAAATAGGAAGGTGCCATCTGGTTCAAAAAATTTAATAGTGTATACTTTCTTTTCCACGTTCTGCAAAGAAATGATCACATTATTTTCCTTGTCGATATACACCATTTTTGAAGGAACAAAAATATTTTTGACCACGGGCGGGGGTATGGGAGGTATCTTTATCAGGTTTGGAAAATCCCTAGGCTCATATGTTTCCTGTATCTCTGAAGCACCATTTGGCAATTCAATTCCCGGCTTGTGTGATTGGCTAAACATATAAGTGCCTCCCTCAAACGTAGTTAATACGCGGTAATATTGCGGTGTTGAATATTCGTTATAATCACTAAATCCGTTGGTTTTTGATTTTACGTTCAGGACACTACCAATCGTTTTGAAATTTTTGAGACTATCGGGCGAACGTTGAATGATTATATTCGTAACTGAAGTAAAAGGATTTGTCCAGGAAATCAGCACTTTCTTGCTAAAATAAGTTACCGATACTTCAGGGAGTGTATCCTGGCAAAAAGAATTGTGGTATAGCATAAGGAAAACACCACAGATAAGAATGTACTTAAACATAGGATGGACGAATCTATATTTTTTCCGAAAATACAAATTTAATTTTTTGTTAATTGGTTTTAAAATTTCAGCTTCTCTGAAGCAAGTGATTTGTTGCCTTGTAACCCACCTGTATGAATACACAAAATATTAGAACCAGGTGGAAAATAATTATTCTTAACCAGGTCGTATACACCAAACATCATTTTTGCAGTATAAACAAAATCAAGGGAAATTTTATTTTCTTCATAAAATGAATTCATGAAGCTAAAAAGTTCCTCGTTTTCCTTAGCGTAGCCACCGAAATGGTATTCATGATTAACCTCATATTGACTTGTTGGTGAAATATTTAAATATTGCAGCCTCTCACCAATATCAATTAAATTCTTTAGAACGCTGAATCCTATTACTTTATTATTCTTGTTTATTTGAATCAGCCCTGCAAATGTAGTCGCAGTGCCGATCGGGCAACAAACGTGCGAGTATTGCTCCTGGCCGTAATAATTTCCAATCATTGCAGCTCCCATAACTCCTTTTTCAGAAAAACCTCCTTCCGGTATTAATGTATGATCTCCGTATTTTTTTTTAAGGTTTTCAGTAAAACTGTAATCATTTACCTTTTTATAATCGGATCGCTTAATGAATTCCGTTTGCATTCCATTTTGGATACAGTATTCGAGCGTATGCGAAAGTTTTTCTGGCTTTTCCCCACGAATGATTCCGATACATTTTATTTCGGAAATTTTACAGGCAAATGCAGTAGCAGCAAGGTGATTGGAATAAGCGCCTCCAAAAGTGATGATCTTTTTATGTGTTGAATGTTTTGCCTCCTCCAAAAAAAAGAACAACTTAAAGATCTTATTTCCGGAAAGAACAGGATGGATCTTATCCAGGCGAAGCATCGAAACAGATATGTTTTTACTCCGATGGAAATTATCGCTTAAAATATCAATATTTACTGCAATATTTGCAGGGGCTGTAAGGTCAGTCATTTATTGATTTTACCAGCATAAAAATTGTTACTTAGATTCGCAGCAAAATTAACTAGTAAAACCAGTCAAAAAATAATTAATCGAAAAAATAAGATCAGCAAATTATGAAACCAACACTATTAATTTTAGCAGCAGGCATGGGTAGCCGTTATGGCGGTATTAAACAAATGGATTCCTTTGGCCCATCCGGTGAAACTATTATCGATTATTCCATATATGACGCAACAAGTAGCGGTTTTGGAAAAATTGTTTTTATTATTCGCAAGGATTTTGCAGAGGCGTTTAAAAATATTTTTGAATCAAAACTGAAAGGCAAAGTGGAAACGGCTTATGTGATGCAGGAAATGGATTCTTTTACCGATGGGTTGGAATATAACAAAGAGCGCTCTAAACCATGGGGAACAGCGCA
>PKYU01000199.1 GCA_003132765.1 Chitinophagaceae bacterium
ATAATATGGGGACAATCTTTGATTTACTCCTAAGAAGGATGGTTATGTACGAGCCAAGTAGATTAATATCAACTGTTTAAAAGGATGCCTAAACGCTTATTTCTATAAATTAAATTTAAAATACATCATGGCAAAAAAAGTTGTAACACTTGGAGAAATTATGCTTCGTTTATCAACCCCGGATTTTAAAAGATTTGTACAGGCAGACACCTTTGATGTTACTTATGGTGGCGGCGAAGCCAATGTAGCCGCGGCCCTTTGTAATTATGGTTTGCAGGGAACATTTGTTTCTAAAGTGCCCGATAATCCAATCGGTCACTCAGCAATAAATCATTTGCGCCGTTATGGGGTAGACACGCAATTTGTTGCCCTTGGAGGAAAAAGGCTCGGGATTTATTTTTTAGAAACCGGCGCCTCCATGCGTGCGTCACAGGTGGTTTATGACCGTGCTGATGCAGCCATCTCGGAAGCTGAAGCAAGTGACTTTGATTTCGACAAAATATTCGAAGGAGCAGTTTGGTTTCACACTACCGGCATAACGCCGGCATTGAGTGATAAAGCAGCTGCGCTTACAGAAGCTGCGCTGAAAGCGGCAAAGGCAAAAGGTATTACTACCAGCATTGATCTTAACTATCGAAAGAAGTTGTGGAGCAAAGAAAAAGCAAGGGAAGTAATGACGAAGCTTTGCCAATATGTGGATGTCTGCATCGGCAATGAAGAAGATGCTGAAACAACCTTAGGTTTTAAAAGTAAAGGAACGGACGTTACAAAAAGTGAATTGAATCTTGATGGCTATAAAGATGTATTTCAGCAGATGAAAGACAAATTTGATTTTAAATATATTGCTTCAACATTAAGAGAAAGTCACAGCGCTTCAGATAACGGATGGAGCGTACTCGTGTATAACGGTAAAGATTTTTATCATACCAAACAATATGAAGTACGAATTGTGGACCGCGTAGGTAGTGGCGATTCTTTTGCAAGCGGATTTATTTACGGATTAGTTTCAGGAATGGAAATGAAAGACGCCGCTGAATTTGGGNNGGGTGATGCAAGCGGAAGAGTACAGCGTTGAGCTGATAGTTTCATTGAATAGAAAGATCACATTGAATGGCACCGCGACAAATTGATTTGCATTCGTTTACCTTTTTTTGCATCAGGTTGCATAGCAGGTTTATTCACAGTAGGCGAAAGTGAAAGGAATGGTGTTAACCATCAGTATTGTCTTGAAAACAATTATGTTGCAAAATGTATTGCCTAACGATTAGCAAAATTGGTGAGAATCTTCTCAGTTCAACCTAAAAATTCAAAAATGAAAAAAACCAGGACTTATAAATCAATGATTCATGTTCTGCTGCTTTGTTCAATAGCTACTTTACTGATAAATTGTAATTCTTCCGCGTATTCAAACACATCATTAAATGAAAAGGCATCACAGTGGTACAACAAGAAGGAATGGTTAAATGGATTACAACTAACGCCGCACGAAAGTATTAATCAGGAGGAATTTTAAAGGCAATATAAAGAGAATAATATCTGGTGGGACGAAGCGTTTAATTTCTTAAAAACACATGACCTGGCAGAAATGAACCCGGGACGATAAGTGATCGACTCTAACAATGTGATCGCCACAATAACAGAACTACATCCAAATAAAAAAGAACAGGTAAAATGGGAGGCGCATCGAAATTTCAATGACCTTCAATACATCATAAAAGGAAAAGCCATAATGGGAATTGCCGCCGTTAGTTCTCCCGCTGCTGTAATTACGGCGCCTTACAATCCTTCCACTGACAACGAAACTTTTACGATTAACGGAGAAAAATATTATGACGCAATGCCCGGAACTTTTTTTATTTTTTCTCCAATGGAATGGCACACGCCCGCATTTAAAGTGCCCGGCTATGACGATATTAAAAAAATAGTTATTAAAGTACGGGTTCCAAAATAACGGGCAGCCTATTTAGTCCAATAGAATTTTAATGACTACTTTTAATTATTTAAATTAACCATGTTCGAAAGGATTGCCCGGCAACGCTGGTACCGCCTGATTCCGATTGCTTTCATTACTTACAGCCTTGCCTATCTTGATCGTGCCAATTTTGGCTTTGCTGCTGCCGGAGGTATGGCAAAGGATTTAAATATCACAGCAACCATGTCCTCGTTATTGGGGTCGTTATTTTTCCTTGGCTATTTCTTCTTTCAAATCCCGGCTGCACTGTATGCAGCCAATAAAAGTGTAAAGAAATTAATCTTCTGGTCGTTGATTTTATGGGGAGGCCTTGCTATGGCAACAGGTTTTGTTGGCAATGTGGACGTGTTAATTGTTATCCGGTTTATGCTGGGAGTTGTGGAAAGCGCTGTCATGCCTGCGATGCTTATTTTTTTAAGCAGATGGTTTACTAAGTCTGAACGTTCGAGGGCTAATACATTTTTAATTTTGGGTAATCCTGTAACCATTCTTTGGATGTCAATAATGTCAGGGTATTTGGTAAAATCTGTTGGCTGGCGCTGGATGTTTATTTTTGAAGGATTACCAGCCATCATATGGGCCTTCTTTTGGTGGAGGCTGGCAGATGANNAATGCACGCTGGCTAACAGATACAGAAAAAATAAATTTGAAGCAAAGGCTCTTGGATGAGCAGCAAGTCATAAAGCCTGTAAAGAACTATGGCGAAGCATTTAAATCAAAAGTGGTGATCCTTCTTTGTCTGCAATATGCGTTGTGGAGTATCGGCGTTTATGGATTTGTAATGTGGTTACCTTCCATAATAAATTCAGCGCCGGAGATGAACATCGTAAAAACCGGCTGGCTGTCATCCGTTCCTTATTTGCTGGCTCTTATTGCCATGCTTTCCACCTCTTTTTTTTCTGACAAAAGTCTGAACAGGAAGGTATTTGTGTGGCCATTTCTATTGATCGGCGCTATCGCTTTTTATGGTTCGTACCTGGCAGGAACGAACAATTTTTGGTTGTCATTTATATTACTCGCAATTGCAGGCGGGGCAATGTATGCGCCCTACGGGTCATTCTTCG
>PKYU01000266.1 GCA_003132765.1 Chitinophagaceae bacterium
CTTCTAAAATTATTGCCGTAATAGGAACACGAAACAATAATGAATATGGAAAAAATATTTGTGAGAAGCTTGTTGAAGAACTTTCAGGTGAAGATGTAATTGTCGCCAGCGGTCTTGCTTTTGGGATAGACAGTAATGCTCACAAGACCGCATTAAAGAATGATATTACAACCATTGCGGTTTTTGCGCACGGACTGGACCGGGTTTATCCTTCACAAAATTCAGGTCTTGCCAAAAACAGAATTGTGGCGGNNAATCCGGAATTAAAGGCGGTTCTTTAATAGCGGCAGAATTGGGGAATAGCTACAATAAAGACGCGTTTGCTTTTCCGGGAAGAGTGAATGATGTAAAAAGTGAAGGCTGTAATTTCTTAATAAAAAATAACAAGGCAGGTCTTATCACTTCTGCAAATGATGTTATTTAGAACATGGGTTGGAAAAAGAAAAAAATATCCTCCCAAAAAAAACAAAGGGAATTATTTATTGAATTGAGTGATGACGAAAGAATTGTTGTAAATATATTACAGGCACAGGAGCAGGTTCAGATCGATAAATTATATATTAAATCAAGGCTCAGCAGTANNGGAAAAATTTATAAATTAGCCTGATCAATAAATTACTAAGCAGGATTTTTTCTGTTTTATCCGTTTTTGCCAAATGAATTGCCACTACTATCTTTGCACATGGCTACAATAAACAACTCCCGAACAATTTCCAGGAAAATTTCAGGTGAAGGATTAACTTACGATGACGTATTACTGGTGCCTGCATACAGCGATGTTCTGCCACGTGACGTAAATACTCAAACAAATCTTACAAAATCAATCTCCCTGAACATCCCAATGCTCAGCGCTGCTATGGATACAATAACTGAAGCATCTCTGGCTATCGCATTGGCAAGGGAAGGAGGGCTTGGAATATTACATAAAAATATGAGTATAGAGCAGCAGGCAGCCCAGGTAAGAAAAGTCAAGAGAAGTGAGAGCGGCCTTATCCTTGATCCGGTTACCTTAAGTCCTGATGCTACAATTGGAGATGCATTGAAATTAATGAAGGAAAATAAAATCGGCGGAATTCCTATTGTTGAAAAAAATGGGAAGCTGGTGGGCATACTCACCAACAGAGACCTAAGATTTGAGGATAATTTTAAACGTAAAGTGAATGAATTAATGACCCAGGAAAATCTTATAACTGCCCCTGAAGGTACAGATCTGAAAAAAGCACAATCCATTTTAAGAAAATATAAGATTGAAAAATTACCCGTTGTCAACAAATCAGGAATTTTGAAAGGCCTAATCACTTATAGGGATATTCTCCAGGTCCATAATAAACCCAATGCCGCAAAGGATTCTTTTGGGCGGTTGCTTGTTGGCGCCGGTGTTGGTATTACATCGGATGTACATGAAAGGGTATATGCTTTGAAACAGGTTGGCGTTGACGTTATTTGCCTGGACAGCGCTCATGGACATACCAAGGGTGTAATTGATGCCTTGAAGAAAATAAGAAGAGATCATAAAGACCTCCAGCTGATCGCAGGAAATATTGCCACTCGAAATGGAGCTATCGCCCTTGCCGAAGCCGGAGCCGATGCAGTAAAAGTTGGAATAGGACCCGGCTCCATTTGCACGACACGTATCGTTGCAGGAGCAGGTGTTCCGCAGATCAGTGCACTATTGGAAGTATCCGCAGCTCTGAAGAATAAGCAGATAGGTATTATTGCCGATGGTGGCATACGTTATACCGGTGATATGGTANNTGAAACAATTATTTTTGAAGGACGAAAATTCAAGCAGTACAGGGGTATGGGATCCCTGGGTGCCATGGCACAGGGAAGCAGCGATCGTTATTTTCAAAATGGTGAAGAACAGGGCAAAAAATTTGTTCCGGAGGGAATTGAAGGCCGAGTCGCCTATAAAGGATTTTTAAGCGAAGTAGTACACCAGTTTACCGGGGGGCTTAGAGCAGGCATGGGATATTGCGGGGCAAAAGATATAGCCGCCCTTCAAAAGGCCACTTTCGTAAAGATTACCAATGCCGGAATGAGAGAGAGTCACGCTCATGATGTGGAAATAACTAAAGAAGCCCCAAACTATAGCAGATAGATTTTGAAGACTATGCAATTGATGCCTGATATTGGTTTCTTACATATAATCTTTTATTCAATTTATTATTAATTTCTAATTCATTGAAATTTCTCATTGCACTATTATTCCTTCTCCCTATTAAAGTCTTTGCCCAGGATAGTTCCTGCCATATCCAAATAAGCCTTCTTACTTGCACGCCGGGCGAAGATTTATATTCCACATTCGGGCATAGCGCCATACGGGTGAACGACAGCGTTAGTCATGCGGATGTTGTTTACAACTATGGAACTTTCAATTTTGAGGAACCTGGATTTTACACCAAGTTCGTCAGGGGCAAACTATTGTATTATTTATCTACAGAAGATTTTGATTCTTTCAAACTTGATTACCAGGAAGAACAACGGGGAATTACGGAACAGGTATTAAATTTATCCTGTACAGAAAAATATAATATTATCATGCTGCTCCAGGCTAATATGATGCCGGAAAACCGCTTTTACAAATATGATTTTCTTTTTGATAATTGTACTACCCGGCTCCGCGACCTGGTTGAAAAAGCAGCAGATAATCCCGTTCATTTTAAAAACTTTTTGCCATCAAAAAAAACCTTTCGCGATCTCATTTATGAATATTTAGANNACTTGGAATAGACATTTTACTGGGAAGTCCAACTGATGCGGTAATAAATACGAGGCAGGTGATGTTCTTACCTGATTACCTGTTAAAATCATTTGGTAATACCACGATAGATTCAATGCCTTTGGTGAAAGAAAAGCATGAGCTTTATTCACTCAATATGCCTGCAGTTAAGATCAATTATTTTACAAATCCGATTTTCATTTTTAGTGCCATTTTTCTTTTTATCCTATTCTTAAGTTTTTCTGAGAACCATTTAGTTAAAAGAACACTTATCGCTTNNTTTCGATGGCTTCCTGTTTTTTGTTACAGGATTATTGGGCATTTTATTACTTTTCATGTGGTTTGGAACAGATCACCTGATGTGTAAGGATAATTATAATTTACTTTGGGCATGGCCAACAAATGTGTTTGCAGCATTTTATATTCAATCCGCCAGAAAAAGATCAACCAGGTATTTCCAGGTTTATGCTGTACTTAACCTTGTCTTATGTGCCTGTTGGTTCTTCCTGCCACAACACATGAATCCGGCTCTATTACCAATAATTGCTATATTAATATTCAGAAGCCTATTTTTTATTTCAAAAGGAAAAAATACCTTATGAAGCAGGTAATTTTTCAAAATAAGAAAATATTTTATCGCGCTGAAGGAAGCGGAAATCCAATCATGCTGTTGCATGGGTTTGCTGAGGACCACACAATTTGGGATTACCAGGTTGAAAAACTTAAGAATGATTTCTTAGTAATTCTTCCTGATATTCCGGGCAGCGGCGCTTCTAAAATGTTACAGGGAAATATATCAATTGCAGATTATGCAGAGGTCATCAAATCAATCGCAGATGCAGAAGGTGTAACTCCCCGGAAGAAACCTTTCACACTAATCGGGCATAGTATGGGCGGTTACATAACACTTGCTTTTGCAGAAAAATACCCTGAATTGTTAAATGGAATCGGGCTTTTCCATTCATCTGCATATGCAGATGATGAAACAAAGATTGCAGCTAGAAAAAAAGGAATAGAGTTCATTAAAAGCAAAGGCGCGGAGTGGTTTTTAAGAACAACAACCCCAAATTTGTTTGCAGAAAAAACCAAACAGGAAAATCCTGTTTTGATAGAAAAATTAATTAGTCTCTCAAAAAATATATCTCCGGAAGCATTGATACAATATTATGAAGCAATGATGAAAAGGCCGGACCGCAGCAGAATACTCAAATCTTTTCCCAAGCCGGTTCTATATATTGTCGGAAAACAGGATAACGCAGTTCCCCTAACTCTATCTTTAAAGCAATGCCATTTGTCACCAATCTTTCAAATTAATATTTTGCAAGATTCAGGACATGTAGGTATGTGGGAAGAAAAAGACCTCGCCTCTGAGTGTATTAAAAGTTTTCTCGAAAAAACTATTAATTATTGCAATGATTAATTCTCCGGGCATAATTGATACATGAACACATCGATTTTTTGCGTAACTTAATATCACCGATATATTCTAAATTGCATTAGTTTTCTTATGAAAAAAATCCTGCTCATATGTCTGATATTTTTCAATGTTTTTCAATGCATGGCAGCGCATATAGTTGGAGGTGAAATGATTTATCAATATGTTGGCCCGGGTCAGACAGCCAATACAAGTTCCTATATCATCACACTTAAATTATTCCGGGATCAGAACTGCGTAAACTGCGCGGCTATGCCTGCCGATGTTTTTATAGGTATTTTTAATAACGATAATTCCAGCCAATACCCCGGAACGAATTTACCTTATGACGTTTTTAAAAGCAATGAGCTACAAGTGCCTGTAAATCCATTTCCGCCTTGTATTTCAAATCCACCTCAATTGAATTACCACGTTGGAATTTTTGTTTTGAATGTTACTTTGCCAAATAATATAAATGGTTATACAGCAACATATCAAACCTGCTGCAGGGTAAATCCACTTCTGAATGTTTACAACTCTGCTAACACAGCAAATGGTACCGGAGCCACGTACAGCTGCTCAATTCCGGGAGTTCCTGATAACTGTCCCCAGTTTGAAACAAGTGTTAGCGCCATTTGCAGATTGAAAAATTTCAGCCTGCCTTTTAATGCGACTGATCCGGACGGAGATTCGCTGGTATATTCATTCGTGCCCGCCTTCGATGGAGGAGCTATTCACAATTCAGGTAATGTAAATCCAAGCCCTCCTTCTTATACTTCGGTTACCTATATCAATGGATTCGGTTTTAATGCACCTCTTGGTAGTCTGGCAATAATTGATCCGCAAACGGGTATCATCCGCGGTGTTGCGCCTGATGTAGGGAAGTATGTGGTATGCGTCGCCGTTAAATCATATAGAAATGGCGTATTCTTAAATGAGCATCGCAAAGATTTTATTGTGAATGTTACCGATTGTGATTTTGCGGGTGCTCAATTAGACCCGCAACCGGTTACCTGTGACGGTTTTAGCGTTAATTTTTTGAATGGAAATAATTCACCTCAAAATCTGACTTTTTATTGGGATTTTGGAGACCCTGCGAGTGGTACTTTCGATACATCAACGCTTCAGTCTCCGACCCACGTATATACAGATACCGGAACTTTTGTATATAAACTTGTAATAAACAGAGGGCAGCAATGTTCCGACTCAGCCACTCAAATCCGGAAAGTATATCCCGGCTTTTTTCCGGGATTTACCTCCACCGGAACATGTGTAAATGCAATGATTCAGTTTACGGATACTACCAAATCAAAATATGGATTGGTAGATTTATGGAATTGGAACTTTGGTGACCCCTCCACAACAAATGATTCTTCAGTAATACAAAACCCCACATACACTTATTCGGCGGTTGGGACATACTTGGTTAACTTAACAGTTGGAAATTCAAAGGGATGTATTCAGACGGTTACGGATACACTTAATATTANNGCTTGCAATTATTGGCGACGGGAGGCACAGGAACAATTTTCTGGACACCTAATTACAACATTAACAATCAAAATAGTTTTAATCCTTTGGTTAGCCCAAAAGTATCGACAACATACCTGGCAACTCTAACTGAAGCCCCGGGCTGCTTTGCCACGCTTCCGGTGCATGTAAATGTAGTGAACAATGTTTCGTTAAATGCGGGTAATGATTCAACCATCTGCCAGACAGATTCTGTGAGATTGAATACCGTAAGTGATGGACTGCACTATTTGTGGACTCCTGCACTTCCCCTTAATAGCGATACGGCCAAAAATCCACTTGCTGCACCTTTGTTAACAACTACTTTCCACTTGACTTCAAGTATTGGAAAATGCTCTACAACAGGTCAGGTTACCTTAGTTGTTGTTCCCAATCCAAAAGCAAATGCAGGGCCCGGTGCTACTCTTTGCTTCCCTGCTGTTTATCAACTTCATGCTTCGGGAGGAACTTCTTATTTATGGTCACCCACATTATTCCTAAATAATGCCTTTGTTGCCGGTCCTGTAACATCACCCTCGCAATCGATAAGGTACACTGTTGCAGTAACAGATATTTTAGGCTGTCCAAAGCCCGCTTTTGATACGGTTCTTATTCAGGTTGAAAAATTAGCGGCCGACGCCGGACCAAGGGATACAAATGTTGTAGTAAAACAACCTTTGCAATTACTTGCCACCACTTCCGGCAGCCCATCTGTTGAATCTTTTGTATGGACGCCGCCGGCAGGATTAAATAATCCAAATATTTCAAATCCGGTTGCCACTTTATCTGAAAACCAGCAATATGTCCTTACAGCTCAAAGTGCAGCGGGATGCACGGCGACGGATACTATCAATGTGACCGTTTTTAAAATAAACCCCGGGCTCTACGTTCCAAATGCCTTCACTCCTAACCATGATGGAATTAACGATGTATTCAG
>PKYU01000099.1 GCA_003132765.1 Chitinophagaceae bacterium
CCTAAACGCTTATTCCTATAAAATTATTATCGAATGCAGGTCTTACTAGGCATTATTTTTCACTTCATTGGAGGCTTTGCCTCCGGCAGTTTTTACATTCCTTATAAAAAAGTAAAGGGCTGGCACTGGGAAAGCTATTGGATTGTGGGTGGTTTATTCTCCTGGCTTTTTATTCCGTTTTTAGCAGCAGCGCTTACGGTTCCAAATTTTCTAAACATCATTCAAACAACTGATAGTTCTGTTATTTTCTGGACTTACATAATGGGTTTGTTATGGGGTATTGGCGGTTTAACATTCGGTCTCTCGATGCGATATTTAGGATTGTCTTTGGGCATGTCTATTGTATTGGGATTTACTTCAGCCTTTGGCGCCTTGGTGCCCCCTATTTATCGTGATATCGTAAAAAGTAAAAGCGGTCTTACCTTTTCAGAAATGCTTCACAGCAATGGTGGTATTTTGGTATTACTTGGTGTTTTGGTTTGTCTTATAGGAATTTTTGTTTGCGGCAGGGCAGGAGTTATGAAAGAAAAGGAACTATCAGATGAACAGAAAACTGCCAGTATTGAAGAATTCAATCTTACTAAAGGTTTGGTAGTTGCAATTATTTCCGGTATCCTGAGTGCCTGCTTTAATTTCGGTATAGAAGCCGGTAAACCCATGGCAGCAGTTGCCATTCAAAATGGCGCCAATTCATTATTTCAAAACAATGTAATTTTTGTGGTAATACTTTGGGGCGGCCTTACTACCAACTTTATATGGTGCATGATTTTAAATAAACGCAATAAATCTTTTGGAGACTATACCAACAAAAAAACACCACTCAAAGCTAATTATATTTTTGCCGCAATAGCAGGTACTATCTGGTTCCTGCAGTTTTTCTTTTATGGCATGGGGGAAAGTAAATTGGGCAATGGAGCATCTTCATGGATATTGCACATGGCATTTATCATCCTGACTTCCAGCATGTGGGGATTTGTATTCCTGGAATGGAAGGGAGNNACTATTCTTGTTGGAATAACCATTATAATACTTTCAGTGATGCTGGTAGGCTATGGGAATTCCAAAACACTTTAAAAAAATATTTTAAATAGTAATGTATGGCATTAACGAAATCTTTTAAACACGTCAGCTACCTCTGGGACGAAGCGAAAGCCGCTGAACTTTCCGGAGATGAAATAGCCTTGTTGGTATATCGTTCTAATTTATTGGGAGCAGATTTGCGCTTAACAAATTATGGCGGTGGAAACACATCGTGCAAAGCAATAGCGAAAGATCCGCTTACAAATGAAGAGGTGGAAGTGATGTGGGTGAAAGGTTCCGGCGGAGATTTGGGAACGATGAAACGTAATGGCCTTGCAGCCTTGTATGTTGACCGTTTGCGCAGTTTAACAAATGTATACCGTGGTATATCACACGAAGATGAAATGGTGGAGTTGTTCAATCATTGTATTTATGCCCCGATAGGTATCGGGATGGCTTCTAAGGCACCTTCGATCGATACACCCTTGCATGGCTTTCTTCCGTTCAAACATATTGATCATTTGCATCCTGATGCAGCCATCGCTATTGCTGCCGCAAAAGATGGAAAAAAAATTACGCAGGAATTATTTAATGGTACCATCGGTTGGATGGAGTGGCAACGTCCGGGCTTTGATCTTGGATTAAAATTGCGTGCATGCCTTGATGAAAATCCTGGAATACGTGGCATCATGTTAGGTTCGCACGGTTTGTTTACATGGGGCGATACAGCCTACGAAAGTTATATCAATTCGCTTGAAGTAATTGAAACCTGTGCGCAATATATTGAAGATAATTATNNACCAGTATTCGGCGGGCAAAAAATTCAATCCTTACCAAAAGATGAACGGTTAAAAAAAGCCGCTGGATTAGCGCCGATATTAAGAGGATTTTGTTCCACTGGTTTCCCTCCTTCGGAGGGACGGAAGGGAGGGTTAATGATTGGTCATTTTACAGATGATGAAAGAGTACTGGAATACATCAATTCGAATGATCTGGAAAGATTAGCGCCAATGGGTACCAGTTGCCCAGATCATTTTCTGCGTACAAAAATTTCTCCGCTTGTTTTAAATATTTCAACGGATGAAGATGTAAACAATACGGATGCTATAAAACAAAAATTGCAACCGCAGTTTGAAGAATATAGAAAGATGTATGCAGACTATTATGATAAATGCAAACATCCAAACAGTCCTGCCATGCGGGATGCAAACCCCGTTATTATTCTATATCCCGGTGTAGGAATGTTCAGCTTTGCAAAGGATAAGCAAACTACCAGGGTGGCTTCAGAATTCTATATCAACGCCATCAACGTAATGAAAGGCGCCGAAGCCATTTCATCATACACTTCCTTACCACGACAGGAAGCGTTCAATATTGAATATTGGTTATTGGAAGAGGCCAAGCTGCAACGTATGGCAAAACCAAAAGCATTAAGTGGAAGAATTGCGTTAATTACCGGAAGTGCAGGGGGAATTGGTAATGCGATTGCGAAGAAGTTTGCCGATGAGGGTGCATGTGTTATCCTTTCTGATAATAATTCTGAAAGATTGAAGGATGCTAAGGATGAATTTGATAAGCTATTTGGTAGAGATACAGCCGCCGCTGATGTGTTGGATGTTACCATTATTAAAACCATTCAGCAAACCTTGCAAACAGCAGTACTTACATTTGGCGGGGTAGATATTGTGGTTAACAATGCCGGCCTCTCCATTTCAAAACATATAGAAGAACATACTGAAGCTGATTGGGATTTGTTGTACGATGTGTTGGTGAAGGGGCAGTTTTTGGTAACACAAAAAAGTGTAGAAATAATGCGTAAACAAAATCTTGGCGGCGATGTATTGAATATCGTAAGCAAGAACGCATTAGTAAGTGGGCCTAATAATGCAGCCTATGGTTCTGCAAAAGCAGCACAATTACATTTGAGCCGGCTGAATGCTGCGGAATTGGGTAAAGATAAAATAAGGGTGAATGTAGTTAATCCCGATGCAGTAATTTCAGGGAGTAATATCTGGAGTGGCGGCTGGGCAGAGGGAAGGGCGAAGNNTGCCGCAGTATTATGCAGGGCGTACATTGTTAAATGAAATAATTCTGCCGGAGGATATTGCCAATGCCTGTTTTGCGTTTGTGGGTGGCTTGTTAGAAAAGTCAACAGGCAATGTTTTGAATGTTGATGGAGGGGTAGCGATGGCGTTTGTAAGATAAAGCATCATGCCCCCAACGGGTCAAATAAAAATTATAAAACTATGCAACGTGTTGCTTTCAAAATGAAATTGAATAAAGGTTGTGAGGAAGAATACAAAAAGCGACATGATGCATTGTGGCCGGAGCTAAAAACATTATTAAGAAAAGCAGGTATAATAAGCTACTCCATTTTTCTTGACAAAGCGACAAATATTTTGTTCGCTTACCTTACAATAGCAGATGCAAAACGATTGGATGAGTTGCCACAGCATGAGGCCATGAAAAAATGGTGGGATTACATGAAAGACATGATGGAAACAAATGAAAACAATTCGCCGGTGAGTATCCCCTTGCAGGAAGTTTTTTACCTGGAATGATGAGCCACTATTCAATTTAAATATTTATTAATACTCTTAATATTTTTTAACCTTGATAAATGAAAGTTGAAAAAAATAATATTGACAGCCATAATCAGTCCTTGCTGAAAGAACATCAGCGCAAATTTGATTTTGTTGCTGCTAATATTCAAAACACGGAAAGAGTAATTCAAAAACTGATTGATTTTAACGTGGCGATTCCGAGCTGGGCGCTCGGTACGGGCGGAACAAGGTTTGGCAGATTCTCCGGATCGGGAGAACCCCGTTCACTGGAAGAGAAACTGGAGGATGTTGGATTGTTGCATGCATTGAATCAATCAAGCGGGTCCATCTCCCTGCATATTCCATGGGATATTCCTGAAAATTATGTCGCAATAAAATCTTTAGCTGCCCAACTTGGATTGAAGTTTGATGCCATTAATTCCAATACATTCCAGGATCAAAAGAACCAGCCACTGAGTTACAAATTCGGTTCATTGCAAAATGTAAATACAGCCATTCGCAGGCAGGCGATTGAACATAATATCGAAGTAATAAAGCATGGCGCTGAACTCGGTTCCAAAGCGCTGACTGTTTGGTTGAGCGATGGCAGTTGTTTTCCCGGGCAATTGAATTTTCGAAAAGCATTTCAAAATACCCTGGAAAGTTTGCAGGAGATCTATGCCGCATTGCCCAACGACTGGAAAGTATTTATAGAATACAAGGCTTACGAACCTAATTTTTATTCGATGACCGTTGGTGATTGGGGACAATCATTATTATATACCAGTAAACTGGGCCCTAAAGCTTTTACGCTTGTTGACCTTGGCCATCATTTGCCCAATGCCAATATTGAACAGGTCGTCGCTTTATTATTAATGGAAGGCAAACTTGCAGGCTTCCATTTTAATGATAGTAAATATGGTGATGATGATTTAACGGTGGGTAGTATTAAACCCTATCAATTGTTCTTAATTTTTAATGAGCTGGTAGAAGGAATGGATGCCAGAGGAATGGATCACGCGAAAGATTTAGGATGGATGATTGATGCCAGCCACAATGTGAAGGATCCATTGGAAGATTTATTGCAATCTGTTGAAGCTATTATGATAGCATATGCGCAATCCTTATTGGTTGACAGGAAAAAACTGGATGCGTCACAGGATAGTAATGATGTAGCCGGGGCACAGGAAATTTTGCAAGATACATTTCGCACAGATATAAGAGCTATTGTGGCAGAAGCAAGATTGAGAAGCGGCGGCGCATTGAATCACATACAATTTTTCAGGGAACAAAAGATTAGAGAACAATTAACTAAAGAAAGAGGAAGTAAAACAGTAGCGACAGGATTGTGAGTTGTCAGTGGTGAATGGTGAGTGGTGAGAGGAGAGTAATTAGGGTTGTGTATTTTTATACAAATCTATTATTCAACCCTTTAATTATGAAGCTATGTTTTTAGAACTTGCACACACAAAATTAAATGTTTACCAGTTTTCACAGGAATTAGCTCTTGAATGTTACCGTGTGACAAAAAAATTTCCTTCAGACGAAAAATTTGCTATGATTTCGCAAATAAGGAGAGCAGCGGTTTCGGTTCACCTGAATATCGCTGAAGGATGTTCAAGAAAATCACAAAAGGAACGAAACAGTATTTTGAAATCGTCAGGGGATCAGTGATTGAAATTGATAGCGCTATTGGAATCGCAAACAGACTGGAATATGCGAGCCTTGAACAACTGCAGCCATTAGGAGAGTCAATAATAAAGACATTTAAACTAATAAGTGGTATGATAAAAAATGAGGACATTCACAACTGACCACTCACAACTCACAACTCAAACTGACCATTCACAATTCACAAATGAAAAGAACCCCTGTCATAGCAATCTTTGATATAGGCAAGACGAATAAAAAATTATTATTGTTTGATGAGGGTTATAAATTGGTTTATGAAGAAAGTGTACAGTTGGAGGAAACAATAGACGAAGATGGTTTTTCCTGTGAGGACATTCATTTATTGACTCAATGGATAAAAGATTCATTTGACACAATAACAAATAATGAAAAATTTCAAATAAAAGCTGTCAACTTTACTGCTTATGGTGCCAGTTTTGTTAATTTTGATGAATCCCGGAATGTAATACCTCCATTATATAATTATCTAAAACCATTTCCTGACAAGTTGCGGGAACGATTCTATAATAAGTATGGCGGTGAAAGTAATTTTTCTAAAATAACAGCATCACCTGTTTTAGGGAATCTAAATTCAGGCATGCAATTGTATCGCTTGAAATATGAAAAGCCGGAAATGTTTTCTAAAATAAAATATGCTTTACATCTACCTCAGTATATAAGTTTTGTTCTTACAGGAAAAATATTTTCTGATATTACCAGTATTGGCTGCCATACGAATTTGTGGGATTTTCAAAAGAATACTTATCATGCCTGGGTTAAAAAAGAAGGTATAGAAAAAATATTGGCCCCAATTATCCGAAGTGATAAAATTGCCGATTTTATCAATGAAAACATTCCTGCCGGCATTGGATTGCACGATAGTTCTGCCGCATTAATCCCATATTTAATTTCATTCAGTGAGCCATTCATATTAATTTCAACCGGAACCTGGTGTATTACACTCAATCCATTCAATAATCAACCGTTAACCGATGACGAACTGAAACAGGATTGCCTTTGCTATTTAACCTATGAGGGAAAGCCGGTGAAAGCCTCCCGGTTATTTGCTGGTAACGAACATGAAATAGAAGTAAAAAGATTGTCGGAGCATTTTGGAAAATCTTTTGATTGTTATAAAAATGTACATTTCGATTCTGAAATCATAAAGAGAACTTTCCCTTTTAAAAATGAGTCAATGCGGGATTTAAATTTGTTTGCCAGTTATGAAGAAGCCTATCATCAATTAATGGGGAATATTATTGCACAGCAGGTTACCAACACCAATCTTATATTTAAACGTACAGCGTGCAAACGGATTTTTGTAGATGGCGGGTTTAGTAGTAATCCGGTTTATATGAATTTGCTATCCGGGGCATTTCCCCGCATGGAAGTATTTGCTGCAATGGTTCCTCAGGCTTCTGCATTAGGTGCCGCTTTCGTTCTGCACCAGCACTGGAATAGTAAAGCTTTACCTACTGATCTTATTGAATTGAAATATTATCCAACGAAAAAAAAAACAACTATCTCTAAATAACCTTAACATGTTTTATGAAGAAAATAATTTCCATACTGGCTTTTCAGTTTTTAGTATTAATAAGTTACCCGCAGGTAACTGTTACCAATCTATTGATTGAAAACCGTTCCGATCCAATAGGAATAGACGCAGTAAAACCAAGATTCAGCTGGCAATTGATTTCCGGTATGCGTAATGAACAACAAATAACCTATGAAATAAAAGTGGAACAGGCAAAGGAAACCGTTTGGTGCAGTGGTAAAGTGAATTCTGATCAGTCAGTTCAAATTGACTATGCGGGTAAAGTATTACAATCAGGAAAAAAATATACATGGCAGGTAAGGGTTTGGGATAATAAAGGAAAAACGTCTTCGTGGAGTAAGGCCGCATTCTTTCAGATGGGATTATTGGATACGACAGACTGGAAAGCGAAATGGATAATGCCCGGATACGAGGAAGATCCTATGCGGGCCAGCCCTTTGCTCAGAAAACAATTCAATGCAAATAAAAGAATATTTTCTGCAACGGCTTATATTTCCGCACATGGCTTATATGAGGCGAAGATAAACGGCGAGAGAGTAGGTGATGGCTATCTTACTCCCGGCTGGACATCGTATCATAAAAGATTACAATACCAGGTTTATGATGTTACCAATCTTATAAGAAATGGCTCCAATGCTATAGGCGTTGCGCTGGGAAGTGGATGGTATAGAGGGATCATTGGGTTTTCAAATAATATAAATATTTATGGGAAAGACATTGCGTTATTATTCCAATTAGATATAAAGTACAGCGATGGCACTACAGCATCTGTCGTTTCCGATGGTAGCTGGAAATCTTCAACAGGTTCCATTGTATATGCTGAAATTTATAATGGCGAAACCATTGATGCACGGAAGGAAAAGACAGGTTGGTTATTGCCGAGATATAACGATTCGGCATGGACGCCGGCGAGGATAACAGATTTTTCATTGGCAAATCTGGTTGCCACCCAAAACGAAATAGTAAAGAAACATGAAACTTTTACCCCGGTAAGAATTTTTACAACTCCAAAAGGTGAGAAGGTCGTTGACTTCGGGCAGAACCTTGTGGGGTGGGTGATGATGAAGGTTAAAGGAAATGCCGGTGATAAAATAACATTATCTCATGCAGAGGTGCTGGATAAATTTGGAAATTTTTATACTTTGAATCTTCGCGAAGCCAAAGCGCAGGATACTTATATATTAAAGGGAGGTGCGGAAGAAAGTTTTGAACCTCATTTTACCTGGCAGGGATTCCGTTATTTGAAAGTGAAAGGTTATCCTGGAGACCTAAAACCTGAAGATTTTACAGCAGTGGCCTTGTATTCTGATATGCAGCCAACAGGAACATTTACCTCCTCCAATCCTTTAATCAATCAATTGCAGCACAATATTCAATGGGGGCAAAAAGGAAATTTTCTCGATATACCGACTGACTGTCCACAAAGAGATGAACGTCTCGGCTGGACCGGCGATGCGCAGGTATTCTCTCGCTCTGCTTCGTTCAATATGAACGTTAATAATTTTTTCACCAAATGGTTGAAAGATGTTACTGCAGACCAGCAAAACGGTGTCGTACCCTTTGTTATTCCCAATGTGTTAGGACCGGCCACCAACAGCGCCGGTTGGGCAGATGTGGCTACGATCATCCCATGGAATATGTACCTCGCTTATGGCGATAAGCAAATACTGGAAAACCAATATGCCAGCATGAAGGCCTATGTGGAAAGCATACGAAGGGTTGCTAAAAATGATTTATGGAATAGCGGCTTTCATTTCGGTGACTGGCTGTTTTATCGTCCTGATGATGATAATGATGGAAGAGCGGCTGTTACTGATAAATATTTAATCGCCCAATGTTTCTATGCACACTCCACACAATTGTTAATCAATGTGGCGAAGGTATTAGGGAATACAGAAGATGCGGAAAGTTATATGCAATCGCTACGCAAAATAAAAGCTGCTTACATGAAGGAATATGTTACACCTAACGGTCGGCTTGTTTCGGGTACACAAACTGCTTATGTGCTTGCATTAAACTTTGATATGCTTCCTGATTCTTTAAGGCCACAAGCTGCAAAACGTTTGGTGGATAACATAAAGAGCTATGGCAATCATTTAACCACCGGGTTTTTGGGGACGCCTTATTTATGTCATATGCTTACGCGTTTCGGATATACTGATGTTGCGTATAAATTATTATTGCAGGATACTTATCCTTCCTGGCTTTATCCGGTAAAAATGGGTGCTACTACTATTTGGGAAAGATGGGACGGTGAAAAGCCCGACAGTACATTTGAAACGCCGGGAATGAATTCCTTTAACCATTATTCTTATGGTGCTATTGGCGACTGGATGTACCGAAAAATGGTTGGCCTGGATACTTATGAAGATGGCGTTGGTTATCAGCACATAAAAATTCAACCACACATTGGCGGCGGTTTCTCTTTTGCTTCTGCCAGCCTTCAGACTTATTATGGAAAATTAAGCTGCGGATGGAAAGTGGAAAAGGATAGGATAAGTATGGATATTGAAATTCCCGCAAATACTACTGCTACTATTTTTATACCAGCGGCAAAAGCAGATGATATAACAGAAAGTGGGAAAGCGCTGTCAGTTGTAAGCGACATTAGGGTGACTGGCACCGAAGGTGATTATGTGATATTAAATGTAGGTTCTGGTGTTTATCATTTTTCTGCTATTAAATAGAAAGATGATAATACTGCAATTAATTTTCATCAATATGGAGGTAAATACGCGGTGGAAAGTAGTATGATAAAAATGATAGAAATAAAAGTGAAAGATGATATGTTGATTGCAGTAGTCTATAATAATAACGGCGAACTTGATCCTGTTAAAAATATTAAAGATCAATTTATCAGGGCTGATGGTTCAACGGTTAATTTTATTCGTGATGAAAATGGTAACATTATAAAAGTAAAAATGAATGCGTTGGGGATGACCTTCGAGGGGAACAAACAATAATTACATCCGTTCAATCAATAATTGCAAACTCATGCATAACATAATTGCGACTACGATCCATCCGGTTATGGAAAGCCATATTGGATGGTTATAATCTTTAAATAATCTTTTCTTATTCACTGCCCAAAGCATAAGTCCCAATGATACAGGTAAAATAAAACCGTTAATGGTTCCCGCCCAGATAAGGATTACAATTGATTGCCCCCAAAAAATAAAAATGATAGTGGATATAAGTATAAATAGTATTGTAAGCTGGTTACTCCTACTTTCAAAAGATGGGTGTATTGTCTTGAAAAAACTAATGGAAGTATAAGCAGAACCCACCACTGAAGTAATAGAAGCTGCCCACATAACAATGCCGAAAATTTTATAACCAATCTTACCTGCAGCAATTTCAAAAACAGATGCAGCAGGATTGCCGGCGCTCAATTGGTATCCTTTTACCACAACGCCTAAAGCTGCGAGGAATAAAATAACACGCATTAAAGAAGCAAGCAAGATGGCGGTAAGGGAACTGCGTGTTACAAATGGAATTGAATCTTTTCCTTTAACGCCTGCGTCTAACAACCGATGTGCTCCTGCAAATGTTATATATCCTCCTACAGTTCCACCCACTAAAGTAATTACGGATATCAAGCTGAATTTGTCGGGGAGAATAGATTTTACGGCAACTTCCTTTAATGGCGGGTTTGTAATTATGGCAATATACAAGGTCAAGCCTATCATTAGCACACCCAATATTTTTACAAACCAATCCATTACCTTACCTGCTTCTTTTAAAATGAAAACAAGAATGGCGATTACTGCGCTGATAGCAGCCCCTTCCTGAACATTTATTCCAAATAAAACATTTAACCCCAGTCCGGCTCCTGAAATATTTCCGATGTTAAATGCGAGGCCTCCAAATACGATTAATATTGTGAGGAAATTGCCGGCTCCGGGCAATAATTTATTGGCCAATACAGGCGCCCTCATACCGCTGACTGCTATGATTCTCCAGGTATTTAGTTGGGCGAATACATCAATGATAACCGATAAAAGAATTACCGCAGCGCAACTGGCAAGCAACTTATTTGTAAAAACTACAGTTTGGGTCAGAAAGCCGGGACCAACAGCAGAGGTGGCCATCAGGAATGCAGCACCTAATAAGACTTGCCGGTTTATTTTTTTTTGCAAAAGATTTTATTTAGGTGATTGAATGGTAAGACCGGAATTTTTCAAATGGTTGTATAGGGCACGGGCAAACCTCACTGCATGTTTTCCATCACCATGAATACATATGGTTTCAGCTTTCAGGGGAATTATTTCTCCTGTTACACAAGTGACAGCTTTGTTATTAATAATTTGAAATACCTGCCGGATACTTTCTTCCTCATCTTCTATTAATGAACCAGCCTGTGTCCTCGGGGTCAGGCTTCCATCGGCTTGATACGTTCTGTCGGCAAAGGCCTCTCCAATGAATTTAATATGATTTATGCCGGCAGCTTTTTCTATAGCACTTCCCGACAATCCATAAAGAAAAATCTTTTCATCAAAATCTTTTGCAGCTTTCACAATGGCATTCGCAATAGAAATATTTTTCGCCGCCATATTATATAAAGTCCCGTGTGGTTTTATATGATGTAATTGCTGCCCCAATGATTTTACAATAGCCGATAAAGAATGAACCTGCTGTAAAACCAATAAATAAATTTCCGCTACAGGCAAATCCATATTCATTCTTCCAAAATTTTCTTTATCAGGGAAAGAAGGATGTGCCCCGATAGCAACATTATGTTTTAAACATAGCACTGTTGTTTCTTTAATTGTTTCATGATCGCCTGCATGAAAACCACAGGCAATATTAGCAGATGAAATGAAAGGCATTATCGCTTCATCATTACCAATTCCTTCACCCAAATCACAATTAAAGTCAATGACCGGCATTTGAAAAAATTTGATTTACAGATCCCTGAATCTGAAGTATTCTTTGCTCCTGCTCCAAATATAATTCTTCGGCTTCCCCCAATGAAACAAGGGAGAAAGAAATTTGATCTCCCGGTTTTAACTGGGCGCAAATGCAAAGATCGGATTCAATAATTTTAGCTATTCGCGGATAGCCTCCGATAGTCTGGCAATCGGCCATTAAGGCTGCAGTTTGCCCATCCGGAAATAACTGCATTATCCCTTTACAAACGGCAGTTGATATCATTTCTTTTTTTTTCAGAAAGCATAAGGGGTTCACTCTTCAACCGATACCCCATTCGATTATATTCATTTCCGATTGTAAAAGTGTTTGAAATTAATTTTTGCCTGGATTCTTCTGAAAGCAGCTCATATTCCGGACCTGATATAATGCGTATTTTTTTTGAAAATATTTTTGGGGAAAGTGATTTATCAATATGGAAATAAACATTCTTCTTTAAAAGATCTTTTATGTTTTCTGAGAGTTCAGATGGGTNNGAACAATTGTACTTCCTTCTATTAAATGTGGTTCAAAAATGGGCAACTCCTTACCATTGGCTTCAGGCACCAATCCGCCACCACAAAAACTGACAATACTTTCCTCCTCAAAAAGAAAGGAATTATGTGATTGCACAATTTCCAGAACAGGAACATCCATTTCATTGCCTACTAAAAGATTACTTAACCGGCTTGAGAAAGTGGACATGGAACCACCGACACTTACACCATATGCCTGGTAGCCATATCTTCCCGGATCCTGGATAGTAGTTTGCATACCAGATGTTAGTACCTTAATCATTCGCTTATTAGTTCAATGAATGTTTTTTTGCTTACCTGAATAAATTTCACTTTATCACCGGTTGATAATAAAAAGGGATTTTCATAATTCTTATTAAATAATTTCAATGGTGTCCTTCCGATAATGTTCCATCCACCTGGGCTCTCCAAGGGATAGATCCCTGTTTGGTTTCCGGCTATTGCAACCGATCCTGCAGCTACTTTGGCTCTTGGCCGGTTTTTTCTTGGAGTAGCTATCGTAGTTGGTAAAATGCCGAGATAAGGGAATCCTGGTGAGAAACCCATCATGAAAACGGTATAAACAAGGCTGGAATGGGTACGAATGATTTCTTCAGTGGAAGAGTTATGATATTTGGCAACTTCATTCAAATCGATGCCATAATCTTCATCATAACAAACGGG
>PKYU01000124.1:0-1901 GCA_003132765.1 Chitinophagaceae bacterium
TTCATCTTGACATGACACTAGGTTATTTCTGCGAGTATGGATTTACTTTTCCATTAGGATTTTGGAAATAATATCAGAGCAGCATAAATAAAATATGTTGCCCTGATAAAATCGGTCTTTCAAACAATAATGTAAAATAAAGTGGGAGTGATTAACAAAGTCAATTGGATTCAACTTTTTTCAGGGATATCTTCTCTTATCAACTCAAATATAGTGCCACAAAAAAAACTAGATTATAACCAACTGTAAATCTATAATTTATAATATCTGGTTCAATCGATAAATTCCAAATAATAATCTAAAATCCTTTGCTATTCTATATTTAATTCAAATTATACTATAAACAATCATGAACCGGAAATTGATTTTTTTATATTTTTTGGCCGGGAAGGAAAAAGATAGATTCCATTTACTACGCTTTGTTAAGATCCATCGATGATATAATTTCCTTAATTTTTTTCTCCAGTTTTTGATCTGCAGCCTCAAATTCAGCAGCGCTCTTCAAAGGCACATGCACACTGAAATAGAATTTAATTTTTGGCTCCGTGCCACTGGGTCGTGCTGAAATTTTACTACCATCCTCAGTAATAAATTGCAAAACATTGCTTTTGGGTAGTTCTATTTTTTCAACTTTTCCAGTACTTAAGTTTTTTGAAACCTGCTTTTCATAATCGTGTAAAGTAATGACCTCACTTCCGGCAATATTTAACGGCGGATTATCCCGGTAACCTTGCATCATATCAGCAATTTCTTTCGATCCGTTCATACCCTTCTTTGTTATGGAAATAAGATCTTCTTTATATAAACCATATTTCACATATAATTCTACCAGTTTATTAAAAAGGGTTTGTCCTTTATTTTTTTCAACAGCGGCGATTTCGCAAATCATTGCCACCGCGCTAACAGCATCTTTATCACGTACTTCATTGCCAATCATCAGCCCGAAGCTTTCTTCTCCGCCCACGATATAATCCTCCTTACCTTCCTTTTCCTTTATCATGGCTGCTATCCATTTGAAGCCGGTAAGCACATTGTAACAATTGACTTTATTCGCCTTTGCAATTTCATCAATCATATCTGTGGTAACGATAGTTTTTATAACCATATCATTTGGCTTTGCAATTCCCCGTGCTTTCCTTGCCTCTATGATATAATTAAAAACAAGCAAGGCTGTCTGGTTGCCATTCAGCAAAACCCAATCTCCGTGATTGCTCTTAACGCCTGCGCCTACACGATCTGCATCAGGGTCCGTCCCCAATAATATATCTGCATCCAGTTCCCTGGCCTTCCTTAATCCAATACTCATGGTTTCTTTTTCCTCAGGATTAGGATAAATAACGGTTGGAAAATTTCCATCAGGTTTTTCCTGCTCTTTTACAATATGAACATTGTCAAATCCAAAAGCCTTAAGAGCCTGCGGTACCAGCATGATACCAGAACCATGAATCGGTGTGTAAACAATTTTGAGATCATGCTGCTCTTTACAGGCATCTGGACTTACATTCAGGCTTTTGACCATGTGAATATAATCTTCGTCCATTTCTTTGCCGATGATGATAATATTTTCTTTGTGGCCTTCCCATTTCACATCATCGAGGCTCTTGATTTTTTCCACTTCTGTAATTACATTCTTGTCATGCGGGGAAACCAATTGGGCGCCATCATCCCAATAGGCTTTATAACCGTTATATTCCTTAGGATTGTGGGAAGCGGTGCACACTACACCGCCCTGGCAATCTAACCTGCGTATAGCAAAACTAAGCTCAGGAGTAGGGCGCAACAAATCGAATAAATAAACTTTAATCCCATTCGCAGCAAAAATATTGGCGGTGATTTCTGCAAACTTCCTGCTGTTATTACGGCAATCATAGGCAATAGCAACCTTCACCTCTTTAAAACAT
>PKYU01000124.1:1914-6138 GCA_003132765.1 Chitinophagaceae bacterium
TTTTTTAACCGGAGAATTTCATTTTTAGTTGCTTCATCGTAGCCGCCGGTTAACCACTCGTTTATTTTCTTTTCAGTTTTAATTTCCATCAGTTTTCCTTTTTTTCGATTTGAAGGTATTGATTTTTGATTATTTGAAATTACCAATTTTCATGGTGAAAATCCGAAAATTCAATAATCGTATTTTTGAATGATGTATTTTTTGCAAACCTACAGGAAACAGTATTTCCAATTAATGTTATCAACAATTGCTATTACCACATTCACTGCCGCATCTTCGCAAGTTATTAGCTGTCCGGATGTCTCAGATATCGAAATACAGCCCAATCCCGAAAATCTTAAACAAGAAATTAGTTACCCATTCAACAAGAAAAGGATAGAATTAGTTGCTGCAGGAAATATCGCAGCTTATAGTGGCGCGCTAATTGGTCTCAATAAAATCTGGTATTCAAAATATCCAAGATCAGGTTTTCATTTTTTTAATGACAATGCTGAATGGTTGCAGGTTGACAAAGCTGGTCATGCATATACTGCCTATACTATTGGCAGGGTGAGTTCTGAAATGTGGCGATGGGCAGGGCTTCCGCGGAAGAAACGAATATGGGTTAGCGGACTTAGCGGCATCGCTTACCAAAGTATCATTGAAGTGCTTGACGGTTTCTCTTATCAATATGGATTCAGTCCCGGCNNTGAAGTTTTCCTTTCACAAAATAAATTATGGTGAGCCAGATCTGAATCAAAGAGCGGATGCTATTTATGGCAAAACTGAAATTGAAAGATTCATTAAAGATTACAATGCCCAAACTTATTGGCTAAGCGCAAATCTTCGTTCGTTTTTTCCTGATTCAAAATTACCCCTTTGGTTGTCCCTTTCGGTTGGGTATGGAGCAACAGGAATGTTAGGAGCAAGGAATAATATTGCCATTGACAATAATGGAGTCATAAATTTTGAAAGGAGCGATATTCAGCGATACCGCCAATGGTATCTTTCGCCTGATATAGATCTTACAAAAATAAAAACCAGGAAAAAGGGATTGAAGATTTTATTTTTTTTATTGAGTACTATTAAGTTTCCTGCACCTACTCTTGAATATTCTAAAGGCAGTTTTAAGGCGCACTGGATTGTATTCTAATTAAAGTACAATTAATTAAAGCAGAATATGACCAGGACTCATTTTATTCCAATCTTGCCCCGGTAATTTCATCCCCCTTTGTTTCCACAATTATTTTTTCATCCAATGCTGTTGAGATAGAAAGCCCGGAATAATCAGGTGATACTGGAAACCGCTTGTAACTCCGCTCAACCAAAACCAATGTTTGAATTTTTTTAGGATAAAAATCAAGAAATGGATTCAAAGCATATAATAAAGTTTTGCCGCTGTTGGAAACATCATCCACCACAATAATTACGGCATCATCAAAATCATCTTCTCCATGGACAGTAATTTTTTTTGGAAATTTTTTATCAATATTAATTTGCATCACCTCAATCTTGCCTTTAAAAATATCCTTTAATAGTTCCTTTATTTTTTTTGCAATTATAATTCCATTGCCTTTTATGCCGGCAAGAATTATCCGGGACTCACCTATATTCCGCTCCACAATTTCATAGGCAAGCCGGTGCATTTTCTTTCGGGCAACTTCTGCAGAAAGGATATATTTTTTATCAGTCATTTGAAAGGTTGTTACTATGAAAATAAATACTCCTCCGGATTTAAACAATAAAACCTTGAAACCGTTAATTTAGCAAAACAAATACATTCATGCATATTATTCAGCAAATTCTTTTTATACTGCTCCTGGCTACTGCTATTGTATTATTCGCCAAAAAAGTCGGGGAAATATACGGCAATATTAATTTGGGGCGGCATGAGGACTTATCAGGCAATTCGCGCCAACGATGGAAAAATCTATTGATGCTGGCTTTGGGTCAAAAAAAGATGTTTCGTTATCCACTTATCGGAATTATGCATTTTGTGATTTATGCCGGTTTTATTATAATCAATATAGAAGTGCTGGAAATAGTTTTAGACGGGATATTCGACACACACCGCCTGTTTGCAAATACTCTGGGGAATTTTTATACTTTTGTTATTGATTTTTTTGAACTGCTGGCTATTGGCGTTTTATCGGCTTGTATCATTTTCTTAATCAGGAGAAATATTTTGAAGCTGAAACGCTTTGCCAAACATGACCTTGACGGATGGCCCCGAACAGATGCGAATTTGATCCTGATCATCGAGATAATATTGATGAGTTTGTTCTTAACAATGAACATTGCCGACAGGGCACTACAATTACAGGGGAATGTACATTACCCGGATCATGGCAATTTTATTCTATCCGGGTTTATTGCCCCATCTATTAAACATTTGTCAGCTTCATCACTCACAGGCATTGAACGAAGTTGCTGGTGGCTGCATATTGCAGGAATCCTTGCATTTCTTAATTATCTGCCTTATAGCAAACATTTTCACATTTTACTTGCATTTCCAAATACTTACTACAAGCCCTTAGAGCCAATAGGTAAAATGGAGAATATGCAACATGTGGAAAAGGAAGTTCAATAGATGTTTCACCCGGAGGAGGCTCCTGCTAACCCGGAAGAACAAGCGCTAAAATTCGGGGCCAAGGATATTTTTGACCTTAGCTGGAAAAGCCTGCTGGATGCATATTCCTGTACGGAATGTGGCAGATGCACCGCTGCCTGCCCCGCAAATATTACCGGCAAATTATTAAACCCGAGGAAAATCATGATGGCAACACGGGACAGAATGCAGGATGTAAGAAAGAATATTAAGCGGAACGGATCTTATGTGAGTGATGGAAAGCTTTTATTGCATAACTATATTACCACAGAAGAATTAAGAGCATGTACTTCCTGCAATGCGTGCGTGGAAGAATGTCCCGTTAGTATCAGTCCGCTTGCTATAATATTTGAAATGCGCCGATCCCTTATAATGGAAGAAAGCGATGCTCCGGCGGAATGGAATGCTATGTTTGGCAATATTGAAAACAACTTTGCTCCATGGAAATTTAGTCCGGATGAACGGGCTAAATGGGCGGAGGAACTATGAAGCGGGCATGCTCAATTCTTATTTTTATAAGTCTAATGATTATTATTTGAAATCTGTTTGTATCTGCAAAACCTTTCACACCGCACATCAAACGTTGTACGTCCCACATCCTAAAAACTTCTTTCACCATCAAAATTTTCAAATTCTTTAGCTACAGCATTCAGGAAAGTAGATCCTAATGAGCCATCGATAATGCGGTGGTCATAACTTAAAGAAATATACATCATATGGCGGATAGCAATGCTGTCTCCCTGTTGTGTTTCGATGACTACTGGGCGCTTCTTTATAGCGCCAACGGCCATTATAGCCACTTGGGGCTGGTTGATGATTGGAGTGCCCATGATACTTCCGAAAGTACCCACATTGGTAAGGGTAAAAGTGCCGCCTGCAGTATCATCTGGTCTTAGTTTATTGGTACGCGCCGCATTTGCCAGACCATTTACCTGTTTGGTAAGGCCTATTAAATTCAGCTGATCCGCATTTTTTATTACCGGAACAATCAGGTTCCCGTTTGGAAGAGCCGTGGCCATGCCCATATTAATATCCTTTTTCACAATGATCCGGTCTACATCAACACTGCTGTTCAGTAGGGGGTATTTTTTCAAACACTTGATAATTCCTTCGATAAATAATGGGGTGAAAGTAATTTTTTCACCTTCTCTTTGTTCAAATTCTTTCTTCACTTTTTCGCGCCACATTACCAGGTTAGTAACATCGCATTCAGCAAAGCTCGTAACATGAGCACTTGTTCTTTTACTTTCCACCATGTGCTTTGCAATGAACTTGCGCATGCGATCCATTTCAATGATTTCAATGTTGCCACCCATTACAACAGGTGTACTAAAATCCTGTTTTTCTGCAGCAACCGGTACTTCATGAATAGCAGGTTCAGGTACATGAGCGGAGGACTCAGTTGGGCCTGTTTGAGGATGTTCTTTCCTTCTTTGCAGGTAAGTCATAATATCCTTTTTGCTCACTCTTCCATCCTGACCTGTACCTTCCATGCGTTCCAGTTCGCTCATCGAAATCCCTTCGCTTGCCGCAATATTCAAAACCAAGGGAGAATAGAACCGTATACCGGGATTACTATTTCCGGAAGAAGTTTTTTGGGAAGACTGAAACGGAATCTCTTCTACTAGATTCGCTTC
>PKYU01000283.1 GCA_003132765.1 Chitinophagaceae bacterium
TTCATAAGAGGCGGGTTCGTTTACGGAGCTTTTTTTTTGGGTGAGCTTTATTCCGCCAATAATTTCTTTTATAGCATTGGCCAGTTTGTTGATCTGGTTGCGGTACATGGGGCGCAGCGGATTGCCGGGCTTCTCGTCATCTATGGGATGCAGCGGTCGGTTTACCCCTTCTTCCCTGAAAATAAAATCAATGGACCGGAGACTACCGGACAATTCCGACTCCAGCAATTTTACGTCTTCTGTATCTATCTCNNACAGAATTAGTGTCGCAGTAGGTTTGGGAAACAATAGGAATGAATATTAGCGAACGTATGCTTTTATTCTTCGATCCATCTTCTGTATCTGCCGTTATCCTGCTATCCTCCGGATTCTTATCCAAATAAATAGTGAGCTTATCTTTTAGAGTGGAACTCAATTCCTGTTTCAGTTTTTCTGCAAATTCTGTAACCCAGCCGTCATATTTATTATCATGCTGCCGGTAGCTGATGTAAATATCATAATCAAAACCAGGAACTATCGATGATCCGGGTGGCTGCTGGCTAGTAGTTTCCACCTGCTCATTTGCGCTGGAGAATATCTGAAAAACCCTTACAGGCTCTTTTACATTTTTAAGATTTTCTGAGCGGACAAAAGCCGTGTTAATATCATTTTTATTGGATATATCTCTCTGTACGGAACCTGAAACAAATATGGTTCCGGGAAGCGCAAGCGCTTGCAAGCGGGAAGCGATATTTACCGCATCGCCTNNGATGTCGTCATTTTCAAAAACTACCTCACCCTGGTGAATGCCGATACGCAACTGGAGGGCTTTGGTAATGTTGCAGGCCTTCTGAATCTTTATGGCAGCATAGGCGGCATTGCTCACTGCAGGGAAAGTCGCCATAACTCCATCTCCCAATTCCTTAATTAAGAGACCGCCGAATTCTTCGATAATAGGTTTTTGGATCTCCCGGTTTTTNNGCAACTCAAAAGCTTTTTGTTCGTCAATTCCCATTAAGGCGGTATATCCAACAATATCGGTGAACATAATGGCAGCAAGTTTGCGGGATTGGGACATGATAAAAATTAATGTAAATAGTATTAGTGTAACCGGATTCGAATATACAACTCCCCGTTTATAAATGAATGTAATCTAAATAAATATTATTTTATTTCAATGGGGGATAACAAAAAAAAATGCTGATTAAGTATATAAAGTAATAATAGGCTGATTAGTTTTTGGATAAAAGCAAAGGTATGGAAGAACAACAAAAACCAACAGATTGCCAAGTATTAGTCTCGGACAGTTACGTTAATAAAAATGAAAGAGAACCCTATAAAATAGTTTTATGACAGCGGCTTGTAAGAAAACCGCATGGCGGCAGAATAATGGTGGGCTATGTCACTGAGTGTATTAATTTTAATCCGAAAAGTGCCCTGCAACGTCCACGAACCTTCTATAACTTGGTGTCCGGATATCCGACAGGCTTGATTCTCAAATTTATACAAGATCTTTTATATATTGTACGCTCCAAGTTAAATGGAATACGTTTCTTTAAATTATCACCCAAGTCCCAATGCATCAGCATACCAAAACTTCCTATCATCCTTATCTTTTGGTCGCCTTTTATCTTAATTGCCTTCCTAAAAATATTTTACAAATCATACCTCGCTCAACCAGGTATGATTGGAATCACAGGGTTATTCAGGATTCATTCGGCTATGATTGGTTCTTTGAGAATAAAGATCTTTTTCATACCCTTGAAATGGTAGCGATTAATAAGAAACTGTTGAAAATTAACAAAGCATTCATTCGAGTAATACCAATAATACGGTTCATGAAAGAGAATGCAGCAGCCATCAGGACTGGCAGAATATTAATGAAGGCCATAGTGGTCAGGCATATTCAAAAAGTGGCAGATGCTATTGGGGTAAAATAAACATTAAAATATTTGAGCCTTAATTTTCAGCAATATGCAAGACTTAAAAGAAATATCAGCTGCATCTGGTCGATTTTCAATTTATGCAGAATAAAACATCCGGCTCAACTTTTGCAAAAAGAAATCAATGTAGTTTAAACATATTGCCTTAAACCCAGTTATCAATTCTGGCCTCTTTGCTCTTTAGTTTCATCAAATGAGAAAGGATGGTGCTGCCCATATGGCGCTAAGCAGCTTTTATAAATACGTTTCACTTCTTAATCTAAAACGAAGCGTGGCCATAAGCCGCAGGAAAAACCATACGAAGGGTATTCGGGCAACAGCGCCATTTCAAATATTGCATGCTGATGTAACTGAATTCAAAACTGAAGATCAAAAGAAGGCTTATATCTACCTGGTTCAGGATAATTATTCCAGAGCTATTGTGGCTTATCAATTGTCGACGGAACGAAAGGCTTCATTTACCCTTGAAAACCTTGCAAGAGTCAAAGCAAAATATTTTCTACCCGGTAGTGTCAGTGAATGCACGCTTTTAACAGACGACCGTTCAGAAAATTATGGAGAAGTGAAACAATGGATTAAGGCCAGTGACAATCCAAAAATTAATCATGTTATCGCCCAGGTCGATATTCATTTTAGTAATTCAATGA
>PKYU01000253.1 GCA_003132765.1 Chitinophagaceae bacterium
AAGTTTAGAAATGAAAGAGACTGGGAACAATTTCACAACCCAAAAGACTTAGCGATAGCTATTTCAGCAGAAGCAGGCGAGTTGTTAGAATTATTTTTGTGGAAGAACCCTGAAGAGGCAAATATTGATTAATAATGAATTTAACTCCATATCATGCAAAATATTATGCTTATGAATTAACCAAGCGTTATTCTTCAAATAGCTTACAAAAATTTATTGCGTCACTCGCAGATGCGTAAGTTGATTTAAATCCCCACCAGGTAGATGCTGCCTTATTTGCATTTCAATCGCCCTTATCAAAAGGTGCTGTATTAGCAGATGAAGTTGGGTTCATTGATTCCCCTTGCCAATAATTCAATAATAAATACATTTTTAAGCCCTCTGTTCAAAATTAATGTTTACCCGCTGACCATGCATACTACTTTGATTATCGCCTATCCCCCCATCCCGTGGCTCGGAATTATATTGGTTGGCTTTGCCTCAGGATTNNTGCTGTTATTTATAATCATCCGTTTTATAAATATCTATGGCGATCCTGCTACATGGATGGCGCAGAAGAATGGCGTTTATACCTTTCTGTCATTCATGAATGTTACCAAGTATCCTCCTTCGTTGGTGTTTTGTTTGGTTGCGCTGGGTCTTATGTTTTTAATACTTGCCTTTGCAGAGCGGATAAAAGGAAGATTTATGGATTTTACATCCGTTTATGGTAAATTTCCCCTGTTCTATTTCCTTGTTCATTTTTACGTGATACATGCAGCCACCGTTGCATTGATGTTCCTGCAGGGTTTTAGCTGGTCGCAACTGGATTTTGCATCAGGTACTTTTGGAAGACCGAAAGGTGTTGAAAGCGGCATCCACCTCCAGGCGGTTTATGTAATATGGATAATCGTTGTATTGGTTCCATATAAGCCATGCATTTGGTTTGGAAAATTTAAGGCGGAACACAAAAAATGGTGGTTGAAATATATTTAGGTAAGATTTCTTTTCCCCCGTTCATGAATAGAATCTTCTTCTGTAGGAGATGAGGATACAGTAATGCTAAAGACTTCGGGTCAAAGTATTTTTTCCATAGGGTGGCTGCTGATAGGGTTCAGGAATAATAGTTAATCGAAGCGCCTTTTGTTAAGAGCAGGTGCAAGTTTTGCTCTTACATATTGTTGCAGGAGATTAGGATAAACATTGAAGAGAATATTGCAAACCTCAACCAGTATTTTATCCGGCAGGAATTTTTATAACAATCTGATTCCAACAATCCATGGTTCGTTTACAAAGTGAAGATATTTCCTATTTACTTCCGGGCATATCACGGATTTTCCACAGTCTTATTCTCGGCCAGCACTGCGTCATCAGGAGTATTTTTCAGATCCCTGTCAAGTGCATATAACGATGCTCCCGGGGCTTTACTTCCTCCGGCAATTTTTAATTTATCCAGCAAATTCATTACCATCGTTTCTTCTTCAGTTTGTTCTCTTACGAACCACTGCATAAAATTCCAGGTGGCCCAGTCTTCTTCTTCCAGGCTCATTTTAACGATCTTATAAATGCTTTTAGTATTATCTACTTCATGGACAAACGTTTTTTCCAAACAATCCTGAATACTCTCAGGATCTGCAGGGGGCTTTCCAATCGCTTCTATCTTTACTTTAGCACCTCTTTCAATAATATATTCCAGGATCTTCATCATATGAGTCCGCTCTTCATTGGCATGCCGGAATAAAAAATTGGCTATGCCGTCAAATCCTTCCGATGCGGCCCATGATCCGTAGGAAAGATAAATTTGAGAGGCAAAGGCCTCTCTGGTCATTTGTTCGTTTAATGCTTTACGTAATGCTGCGCTTAACCGGTTTGTTTCCATTGTTTATTTTTTTGCTGATTCGAAAGTTAAGTAATAATTGAAAACGAAAAAATTAAACTTAAACGGTAATCCTGAAAATTCATTAATTTTTTATAGGAGGGCGGATTTGAGATGAGGCCCAATTCCAAAGGCTATGGCTGTTTCACGACCGCAAACTCATTATTGCAATACAAATTTTTGAACACTGATCCCCGGGCTGTTTGAACTCTAAGCAAATAAATTCTCCTAACCGGCGAATATATGCGGCTCGGCTAAGTGGTTATCTGTGCTTCAGCAAAATGGTTATTGTTTAATATTTCCTTTCTTATATTTAGGCATGAGCCGGAAATACAAATTTGCCGGTAGCGACAAAATATATTTTGCAACGCTTACGGTCACTAATTGGATTGACTTGCCTGCCGGCACGCAGGTCTTTTTAATTAGAAAGAATTATAACCTCTATCGGTGGTATAGGATTTATCAAAAATTGCATACTTTTTTGATTGATATGCTATACTTCAATACCAGGATAACACGATGCAATATCCCATAATAATTTCATTAATTAACCAGTGTTCCATATTTTAGTGTAACATAATAACTCCGGCAAGAAACGGTTTCAGATATCATTATCAAATTAAATAATTCCCTTTACCAGGAATA
>PKYU01000135.1 GCA_003132765.1 Chitinophagaceae bacterium
TGGTACTCCAGTAATCTTCATCAGTTGCAACTTCGGTTGGAGAAAGATATTGCACCTTCTTATTGGCTGTTGAAATTCCTTCTGCAAGGATTTGATTAAAAAGACTGTTAGTAGAAAAGGCTCCTGCAATTAATCCTATTTGCCGGATAAATTTTTTGCGGCTGGTCATCCTCTGAATTTAAAAAGAAAGTTAGGAAATATTATGAAATAAAATTGAAAATCATTAAATCTGGAAGTAATCCGGGTAAGATTTTTGAAAGCAAAGAAATTGAAGAAAGAAAATTAGCATTGCTGTTCATTCAATTATTAAAGCCTGATACGGTAAGAGGCGCACATTTTGAAATATATCCCGTCACCCCAGTTATAATCTATAAGATAATTTTTATTGTACCCAGTGCCGGACCTGAGTTTGCGCAGGATGCCATATCCTCCTTCCCCGGAAAAGACCATATGTTTTGTTACATAGAAATCTATATAAGCGCTTATTTGGTTATCATCAATTCGCAGGTAATTCTCCTGATCCAACCGGTAAGAATTTGTAATGGCCCTGAAGGTAACCCCGGTATAAAAAATTTTATTGAGCCTGTGTTCNNAAATATTGTCTCTTTCATTAATCTGCCATTCAATGCCGACAAGAGGCATTACAAATATTCCAAAGAATTCATTATTTACATAAAGTCCGAATTTAAGTTTTACCTGGTCCTTCATTTTATAATTTGCCAGGAAGGCCCCGCCCAATTGAAAACTGTTTGTAATTTTCAATCCTTCGCTATTTATGCGCGGCATGACGGTAGCGGTCACTGACCATTTCCCGGAATTTAATGGAATGATAATACTTACGGGAAGCGCTACACTATTTACTTCAGGGAGATAATTTTTGCCAGAGGCGGAATCAATATTCCAGCTTTCATAAGAGGGGCTGAATACAAGAAATCCTTTATTTTTTAGTTTGATGGGAAGATCAGATCCTATATAAAGATGAGTAAACGGAGTAGCGCTCTTGCTGGCATTATGCGAGGCATTCATGTACCTCACGTCCAGTGGATCGATGTAAGGTTGGGAAAATATTTTTCCTCCCTCCAGGAACAATAATATGAAAAGTAGTCTTTTTATCATTCCGCAGACATTTATCTAAAATAGATAGTTTAAAGTTCTATTGCAAGCAGGTGAACATTTAATTGGGCAAAAAGTGGATTATAAATTTGCCGGATATACCTGGATCTTTTTTATCCTCAGGATAAATACATCACGTTCCTAATTTATTGTAAGTTCGCACCTTCTTGTTATTATTACTATGATTAAGAATTTTGCTTCTTTCATAAAGAACAGACCTGCATTCGCTGTAGGCTTTCTTTTTGCTACGTCCAGCTTGCTGTTCGGTATCTGGGTGGCTTCCATTCCGGGCATAAAAACAAGGTTGGGTTTTTCAGACGGAANNGCAATCACCGGCATGCTTTTATCAACAAGAGTATTCAGCAAAATTTCGGTTGGGAAATGGATGTTCGCCGGCTATGCTATTATATGCTTTATCATGGTATTACAAATCAATTCAGTAAACCGGGTAATGTTTTGTACCTGCTTATTTTGTTTCGGAGGCTTTAGTTTTTTAAATGGTGTATCGGCCAACGCCACGGTAAACCTGATGGAAAAAAAATATAACAGGCTTTTTATGGCTACCTGCCACGGCATGTATAGTATGGGTGGTGCAGTAAGCGCCGGGATTGCTGCATTATTATTCCTGGTGCATATCCCATCAGGATTGCAAATAGTGATGGTGGCTTTTTTAATCATGTTAGTCCTTCTTTCCAATAAAAAATATTTGCTAGCCAACCATGATATCATTCATTCCCGATCTGCCTTTAAGTTACCATCCATTTCCATACTTGGAATTTCTTTTATATGCATGGTGAGTTTTATGGGGGAAGGATGCGTAGCCGATTGGAGCGCTATCTATTTTAAAGAAATTTTATTTGCACCAAAAGCATTGATAAGCCTTGGCTATGCAGGTTTCTCTGTTGCCATGACTGTTGGCAGATTAAATGGTGATACACTGATATCTAGACTGGGAACCAAAAATATAATAGTTTCAGGGGCATTATTAGCTGCTACCGGTTTCTTAACAGTAGTAATAGCGCCATCTGTAATTGTGGCCATAGCCGGATATATAATGATTGGCCTCGGCTCTTGTTGTATAGTCCCTGTTTTATTCAGAACTTCTGCAAATATCCCCGGCGTAAGTACAGTGGAAGGATACGCGATGGTAACTACCGGAGGGCTAATCGGGTTTCTTACAGGGCCATCAGTTAGCGGATTAATATCAGAGAAGGCTAATCTTTCGAAAGGATTGTCTCTCCTGATCATTATGGATTTACTCGCGGCTTATGTAGCGTGGAGAAATCCATATATTGTTAACCTAACGAAATCAACAAAGGTTTCTATTCCTTATGATGAGCAAATTTATTAAAGCCTTCAACCAAAATTATTATCAAACATGCAAAAGTGTAACGAAGCAATAATAAGAAAGGAGACTATACAGATGCTGCATGAAAAATTAAATGAGGCCCATTACAAAAAACGAGGCCCCAACCAAAGCAATTGCCATCCCTGAATACCATAAAAATCTTTTTCGGGTGATGATTGAAATGGCAGAGATAGCTACCGCAATCTGCAATAAAGTAACGCTCCTGGAAAAAGTAACGTGCTTTGCCAGGTGTGCTTCTGATGATTTTTCATCCTCTTCAGCTAATTGTTTTACAGACTCCTGCTCTTTGATAGTCGCTTCCGGGGATTTAACAACTGAAGAAGCGGGAAGCAACATCCTGATCTCCGCCTTTATTCCTTTGGCCTGGTAAAAGGCCCACTGGTCTGATGCCCGTATTTGCATGATCAGTGCCTCGTTTGACTGGTGGCCGGAATACATACTACCCAATGCCGCCAGAACAGCCATCAGCGCTGTAGAAATGGCTACAAATAAGGTCCACTTATTCTCTTTTTTCTCAAAAAGCTCTTCAGCTTTTTCATTTATTTCGTCATGAAGATGTTCCGTTGGAACTTCCATTTCCTCCATACTATCTATTTTATAACAGTAAATAAATTTGTATCGTGTTCATGAAATTATTGAATGTCTAATCCTTAAGGATCGATCATAGTTTCTTAGACAAATTTACTTCTAAATAAGATTGATACCGAAAGAATAAATAAATTACTCCATTCATATTTTTACCTGCAAATCATTCCGGGTAAAGGAATACCCGTTAATTTCACGCAATCGGATTTTAGACTTCCCGCGATACTAATTCATATGACTGCGTNNATGAGCAAAAACCTGCTTTATGGCTTCTCTCAATTGCTTTCTTTTGCACCTATATTTTGTGGGGTACCACCTATATCGCTATTGTGATAGGGCTTAAAACATTTCCACCCTTCATCATGGCTATTGTTCGATTTGGTTTTGCTGCAATTGTACTTTTTGGGATTTGTGCCGGACGAGGTGAAAAATTATGGATGCCCGGTATTTATAAGAATTTGCTATTAGGTATTGTGATTATTACCGGGGGACAAGGATTGCTTTTCTGGTCAGAGCAATATATCTCTTCAGGGTATGCGGCCATATTGGTTTCTACATTACCCTTTTGGTACGTGCTGATCGATAAGAAAAACTGGGGAATTTATTTTAATAATAAATTAATACTTGCCGGGCTTATCCTCGGATTCCTGGGAATTTTCCTGTTGTTTAAAAGAAATATTGGTGGCTCTGTTCATGATAGTTTAAAGGAGATTCTTGGCATGGTTGCCGTTTTGGGAGCATGCATATGCTGGGCTGCCGGCACCCTTTATTATAAAAATAACTCCAATAATAGTTCATTGTTTCTAAACCTGGCCTGGCAATTAGTGGGTGGGTTTTTATCCAGTTTACTCATCAGCATTTTAAGTGGTGAATTCGTAGGATTTTCCTTTGCTTCAGTAAGCCTCGATTCCTGGCTGGCGACATTATATTTAGCAATTGTTGGCTCTTTGCTGGCATTTATAGCTTTTAACTGGTTACTGACAGTAAAGCCCGCAGCAGTTGTGGGAACCTATGCTTATGTAAACCCGGTGATTGCGGTCCTTCTCGGATGGGTGATGGCAAATGAAACGATCACGGTAATTCAGATTGCCGGAATGTTTATCATTTTATTCTCCGCTTTTCTTGTCAACAGCCCCAAATACCTGTCACTTTTTAGAAAATATTCCGGCAAATAAATAACCCGAAACATTTCAGTTTCGGGTTATAGGTTTACTTCAGGAGAACGACTTTCACTGGTACTTACCAGCTATTCCTTTCTCGCGTGACGATCA
>PKYU01000256.1 GCA_003132765.1 Chitinophagaceae bacterium
AAGATTAAGGTGTTCTTTAAACCTTTGGTAGGCTCTAAAATAGCAGGACGGAAATTATATACTTTCTTAAAAGGAAGTTTCATAAGATCATTTTCTGTTTTGCCTTTCACCCTTGCCCACATCATTCTTCCATTTTCCATACTGTCTGTTCCTGTTCCTGAAATATAGCAAAACGTCATACCTGCATTTTGCCGCGATAATGTTTCTGCAACGTGCATGGTTAAGCTATAGGTCAGCGGGAAATATTCATCCTCTTTCATGCCCACCGAGGAAACGCCNNAGGAGAAAGATCAAAAAAGTTATTATGAATAATTTCTTTCAATTTGGGATGCGTAATTCCACACGGCTTCCTGTTTATAACCAGGACCTGTTGAACAAAGTCATTTAATAAACATTCATGCAGCACGCCTTCACCCACCATTCCTGTAGCCCCTGTAAGGATAACTTTGATTTTTGAATTCGATGAATCGTTCATTTCTTTTATTTTAATTTCGAATTTTAAGGAAACTATTGGTAAAGTACATAAAAAATTCGCAACCATGATTTCTCCAGATCCTGTCTTTTTACCAAAGTTGTTACACCAATTTATTTTCGAAAAATTACCGGAAATTTTTTCAATTAACTAATTTGATATGATATAAAAAAGAAGCGCAGCATTTTCTGCTACGCTTCTTTAAATGACACCAATTATCAACACACGAAAATTTATCTTCAGAGACCNNGTTTGCTTTGATCAAACGGAAATGTTTCCGTTGGTTTATTGTCATAATCAAATTCTGCCAATATCAACTTTCCATAACCTACTACGATCGGGCAACTGCCATAACCGTTATATTTTGCAGTAAGCATTTCATTCTTCATGGCTTCAAGAAGATTTTTTACCAGTACGGGGGACTGTTTACGAACAGCGGCTCCCGTTTTGGAGTTTGGTGTGCTGGAGGCATCCCCGAGACTAAAAANNAACCCAGCCTGCTTCATTAGCAAGAGGACTATTCCTGATAAAATCCGGAGCGCTTTGCGGCGGGGTAACATGAATCATATCAAAATGCTTTTTTACCTCTGTAGCAATACCCTTATCATCTGTTACTTTAAAAGTGGCCATTTTACCGGGGCCATCAATTTCAGTTAAGTCATACTGGAAATGGGTTTCAATACCATATTTATCTACCACTTTCTGTAATTGATCTGCATATTTCTTAATCCCAAAAATCACTTTTCCCCCGGAGGAGAAATCAACCTTTACTTTTCCCTGAAATCCATGCATGCGAAAATAATCAGCTGCCAGGTAAGTAATTTTTTGTGGGGCACCTCCACATTTTATCGATGTGGAAGGACTGGTAAAAATTGCTGTCATTCCGGGCTTCATTGATTTAATGCATTCGAAAGTGTACAGAGCATACGTAAAGGAATAATTACTGGTAACATTATTTTTTCCAATGGTTTCCGGCAAGCCTTTAATAGCTCCCCAGTTAAGCTGAAATCCTGGCGCTACCACCAGGTAATCATAAGAATATGCATTGCCTTTGTTGGTAGTAACAATGTTTTGTTCCGGTTGAAAGGAAGCAACTGATTCTTTGATCCATTTAGCTTTGGAAGGAATCACCGACGCTTCCTCCCTGATAGTATGATTGATATTAAATGTGCCGCCTCCCACTAACGTCCAGGCAGGTTGGTAATAATGTTTTTCGGAAGGTTCAATGATTGCTACATTAAGACCCGGTTTTTCACGCAGAAGCCTGGCTGCAACAGATATTCCTGCATTACCGCCTCCTACTATAATTATTTGAAAGTGTGTCATGATAATTTTATTTTACGCGGTAAAATTACCACGACTACATCCTAAAATAGGTGATAATAATCACCACGAATCATGATTTCTAGAATTTACCCCCTATTCCGTTACTGATTTTTTCCTCGCGAAAAGAGTAGTTTAATTTCGGAAATTGAGGAATGGTTTNNTGATACTGTTTAAGGGCCTTGAGGTTATGGGACAGGTGCCACTGCTACACCCGATATATTTCCAATAAAGGAACCCTCCCAGGGCGCCAAGCAATAATCCAGGCACCCATAGATTATTTTTAAGAAATTTCTTCATAATTAACTTTTTCAGGTATCTGGGTTGATTCTTTCTTTGTTGTTGTATAGGTATTACATCCGCTCCTTCCGAAACAGCCAACATTCATAAAGGCCATGGCAACCAGCACTCCACCTATTAATCCTACGAGGGCTTCCCGGGTTTGCCAGGCAGACACGATTGCCCAAACGCCGATGGCGAGTCTAAGGACCTGCATCAGGTTCCAGTTTCTAAGTAATATTGTTTTCATAATTTTTAGGAAATTTTTCTTTGTAGTATATTCCAGGCTCCGCCGTTATAGGCTTCTATCCCTTGTTTTTTTAAAATGCCGGTCGCCATGGCGCTGCGGCTTCCACTACGGCAAACAGTAATAACCGGTTTGTTGTATTTTTTAATTTTATTCAGCTGCATGCTGATGGTATCTAAAGGTATATTTATTGAAGACTTAATATGCCCGGAACTAAATTCAACAGACGGTCTTACATCAATTATAACAGCGCCTTTTTCAGCAAGTTCCTTATAATTTACAGAGGGCCCTCCACCAAATATTTTCTTCAGAAAATTGATCATGGATTATTAGTTTAATAGATAGTTTAAGTCTTCAATACCACCACAGTTATATATATGCTGCATACCTGATTGTTTCAGGAAACTTACTGCCTGACCACTGCGATTTCCGCTCAGACAATAAAATACAATAGCCGGCGCATCCATGTTTTTGATCTTTTCTATGTTGTCAGGAATAGCGTGTAAGGGAATATTGATGGCGTTTTCTATATGTGCCATTTCAAATTCCTGTTCCGTACGGACATCAACAAATTTTGTCGATGGGGTTTTCACGATTTCTCTTAAATTCATATTTACTTTTTGATATCTAATAAATAATTGCTGAAATATTATTTTCCTTTAATTGAAATTATTCGTGCATTTATAATAATGTAGTCGGCCTGACATAGTCGGTCACTTTTACGTTGCCGGTTTCTTTTATAGCTTTAAATCCGCCCTGAACTTCCACCAGGTTATCATAGCCTCTTGCCTTCAGCGTAGAAGCAAAAATCATGGAACGGTAACCACCCTCGCAATGTACATAGCAGGTTTTATTTTTAGCCACCTTCAGCATGCTTTCGTTAATGAAATCCAATGGAGCATTTTCAGCAATGGCAATGTGTTCACTTTGAAATTCACTTTCCTTTCTCACGTCAAGTAATTGCGCATTTTTATCTTTCCCAATAAAAGTTACCAATTCATTTGCCGTTATCGTCCTTATTTCATCAGTTTCCTTTCCTGCTTTTTTCCATGCCTCGAATCAACCTTTCAGGAAACCGATTGTAAAATCGTACCCTACACGGGCCAGCCTGGTGATTGCTTCTTCCTCGCGGCCAGGTTCCTCCACTATTAGAATCTGTTGTTTGATATCAGGGATCATTGTGCCCACCCATGGAGCAAAATTTCCATCAATACCAATGTTAATTGAGTTAGGAATAAATCCTTTCGCAAAAATCTGAGCCTCTCTTGTATCAAGAATTAAAGCGCCAGTCTCGTTAGCAGCCGCTTCAAATGCATCTGGATTTAAGGCTATTTTTCCACGCTTCATAACATCATCAATACTTTCATATCCCTGCTTGTTCATCATCACGTTTAATGGAAAATATGCTGGTGGGGGCATCAAGCCGGTTGTTACTTCTTTTACAAATTCTTCCTTAGTCATATTGGCACGAAGTGCATAATTAGTTGCTTTCTGGCGTCCAAGCGTATCAGTAGTTTCTTTGCTCATATTTTTGCCGCATGCACTTCCGGCCCCGTGAGCAGGATAGATAATAATATCATCATTCAGTGGCATAACCTTGTTTTTAAGGGAATCAAAAAGAAGACCTGCCAGTTCTTCCTGCGTCATATGAGCTGCTTTCTGCGCAAGATCGGGGCGGCCTACATCGCCTATAAATAATGTATCGCCTGAAAATAAAGCTACTTCTTTTCCCTTTTCATCCTTTAGCAAATAACATGATGATTCCATAGTATGACCCGGTGTATGTAACACAGTAAAGCTGATTTTACCAACCTTAAATACTTCACCATCTTTAGCAATATGTGCCTTAAAATCAGGGCTGGCGGTGGGGCCATAAACAATAGTAGCAGCTGTTTTCTTTGCAAGATCCAGGTGACCAGATACAAAATCAGCATGAAAGTGGGTCTCAAAAACATATTTAATTTTGGCATGATTTCGATCTGCCTTCATAATATAAGGCTCTACTTCCCGAAGGGGATCCACAACTGCTGCTTCCCCATCACTTTCTATATAATATGCTCCCTGCGCCAGGCAACCGGTATAAATTTGTTCAACTTTCATAGTTTTATGGTTAATTTATTGATTAGGAAAGTTCATTTATTTACTGAATCAAAAGGAGAGCAGTTTTTTCCTGTCCTTCATCAATCGCTCTCAGTTCCATTTTATCAATACTTCTTTTCCCATGTAAAAATGCGCGTCAATTTGCAAAGAACTGGTGCATTTTTTTTATTTTGGGAAACCCCCTACCCATTAAATTTCGATGATATTTAATTCAAGAATGCAAAATTGCATCACTTTTTTTCATTTTACAATGACTTTTGTCACAAAAGGTAATTTTTTTTAGGATTATCATGACGAAAAAAGATACTAATAAATAACCTATTTCCTGGCTTAATTACATTTATTTAACGAAATAAATATCAATCCCTATCAAATCTGGAAGCAAGTGCTTCCAGATTTTCGGAGGGTTTTATAAAGAAAGTCTGAAGAGGATGCAATTTATAAAGTAACAAATTAAAATTGTCATATTGTAGAAGGGTAATTTACTGGATTTTGGGAAGCAAGTGAAGGCAATAATCATTAAATACAGTCATGTATGCTAATGTTATGAATCATAAAAAAAAATCGCCTATCCTCTTATATTTGCAGGGTAATTTTTTTAGGCCTATCTAAAATTGATCTACAATGCTTGGAACGTTAATTGAAATGCAAATGAATCATTTCCTACTCAGCCAGACAGTTGGCCGTGTAGCCTGCACGAATGGCAAAATCCCCTATATCGTCCCTGTAACTTATATCTATAATGGAAAAGATATAATTACCCAGACAAATGAAGGGATGAAGCTCGACATAATGCGCAAAAATCCCAATGTATGTTTTGAGGTAGATTCAATGAGTAACATGGCAAAGTGTAATCCTTAACGGTACCTTTCATGAACTGAAAAGAAAAGAAGCGGAGAAAGCCAGGGATCACCTGTTTAACCAACTGTGGCCCTTACTGACCAGTTCAACAGTTCATCCGCATGAGCATGCTTCTTCTTCCTCAGATATCGATGACAGCAACAGGATCAAACCGATTATGTTTCGTATTGAAATAAAAAACAAATCGGGAAGATTCGAAAAACAAAAAAAGAATTTATCGATAAGGATATCCTGGGTAATTATTTGCTCTAATAGAGCTGCCTTTCTAAATCAATAAAAAATGTCTTGAATTCTTTCTCACTTCATCTCTGCTATTAATTTCTTATTAAGCAAAATGTAATTATCATTTTTGGCAACCTTAGACATTTCCATTGATTTATTAGCACTGGCTATAGCGCCTTTCTTATCGCCCATATCCTTTTGAATTTTTGCTTTGTAATACACCATGTAAAATGGATTATTGTTTTCATTTTGCGTGATGGCTTCATTGATCATTTCAAGTGCTTTACTTTTATTATTATCATATTCATTATAAAACTGGGCAGCCTGCCAATAGGGTTTAGTGTCGGTTTGTATAGCAGCATCTATTTCGGCTCTTAATTTATCCTTAATATTGGTTTTAATGGGAATGGAAAGAGAAAAATCTTCCCATTTTATTAACAGGTCGCAGCTTTCGGGGCGAAGGTTTGCGAACTGCATCGTAAATGTTTCCAGTTTCGGTGAAAGCTTCTGAACTTTTACTTTTTCCCTGAAAACATCTTCGCTCTCTTTGTAACCCTGCACACCATCATTATTAATACCCCGGTTGAGAATGAATGTCCAGTCAGCATTTTTCTGCGGTATAGTATAAAGGACATAACTTCCAGTATCTACAGCATGTCCTAAAATTTCGACGGGATCATTGAATTTTA
>PKYU01000475.1:0-3897 GCA_003132765.1 Chitinophagaceae bacterium
CCTAAACGCTTATTCCTATTAATTTAAAAAGAAATCATAATATATAAGGTCGAATTTCATGATTATTTGTTGAAAGAACAACAATTAATGGGGTAATTATTCAAAAATATACGGAATCGATTGCGTTAATTCTTCAGAAAAAAGTAACTTTCTTTTTTTGCAGACTATCGTTTTTTTTGCCCCTGGTGCCAAACCAGAAAGAATTTCAAAGGTTGTAAATTATTGCAATGATAACGTTTCCGTAAAAAAATATGAANNTAGTAATTTAATTCCGATAACATTGTTCAATCATAATTTTCAAATAATATGAATAATAAAGATCGCTTATTAGCATTAATACCCGAGCAAGGCGTATTGCCTCTTTATTTTTATAAAGATTCGGATGTGAGTATTGAAGTTTTAAAGGCTTTATATAAAGCGGGCATAAGAGCCGTAGAATATATCAACCGGGGAGAAGCCGCACTGCAGAATTTTAAGAAGATGCGGATAGTTTGTGACACCGAATTGAAGGGTATGTACCTTGGCATTGGAACGATTAAGAACGGAGGCATGGCGCAAACCTTTATAGATGCCGGAGCAGATTATATTATTTGCCCGGGCCTCATAGACGAAGTTGCGCAGGTAGCGGACAAAAACGGAATGCTTTGGGTACCTGGATGCATGACACCTTCAGAGATTATTCGTGCTGAAAATTTGGGCGCAAAAATGATCAAGCTTTTTCCGGGAAATATTTTAGGCCCCGGCTTTATGAGCGCTATAAAAGAATTGTTTCCCGGATTATTATTTATGCCAACCGGCGGCGTAGATCTCGATAAAGAAAATATAGTCGGGTGGTTTAAAGCCGGCGTTTGTGCTGTGGGAATGGGAAGTAAACTTATTAGTAAAAGTTTACTGGAACAAAAAGATTATGCAAAAATTGAAGCGCTCACAAGACAGGCAATGGATTTGGTGAATACTGTTAAATAAGCTTTCAGATTAAAAATAGACGATATGCAAAAGACTATGGGAAGTTATAGATGGACGATTTGCGCCTTACTTTTTTTTGCGACTACCATAAATTACCTCGATCGTACAGTAATCAGTTTGCTGAAACCTTATCTTGAAGTTCAATTTAAATGGACGGAAGGGGATTATTCATATATTGTTATGGCTTTTCAGCTATCCTATGCTGTTGGTATGATTTTCGTCGGAAGATTTATCGACAAAGTGGGTACTAAGTTGGGTTATGCCTTGTCAATCCTCGTCTGGAGCCTTGCCGCTATGGGCCATGCTTTAGCGCGAAGCACGTTAGGGTTTGGCATTGCACGTTCAGCTTTAGGTTTAAGTGAAGCAGGTAATTTTCCTGCAGCAATTAAAACGGTAAGTGAATGGTTTCCCAAAAAGGAACGGGCATTTGCAACAGGGATCTTTAATTCAGGAACTAATATAGGAGCAGTTATAACACCGCTTACTGTGCCATGGATTGCTGAAAAAATGGGATGGGAATATGCATTTATTCTCACGGGGGCAGTTGGTTTTATATGGCTTATGCTTTGGATTTTCATTTATGAAATCCCGGCAAAAAATAAAAGACTTTCCAAAGAAGAATATTCGTACATCACAAGTGATTTAGACGAACCTGTGCCAACTGAGGAAAAGCCATCGAAAACTTCATGGTTTAAATTGTTAGGTTTCAGGCAAACCTGGGCCTTTGTTCTCGGAAAATTCTTAACTGACCCTGTATGGTGGTTCTTTTTGTTTTGGCTTCCTGCATTTCTTGATGCACAATATAATATTAAGGGAACTGATATTGCCTTACCGGTTGTGCTGGTTTATACCATGTGTAGTGTCGGAAGTATTGGTGGAGGATGGTTACCTCTTTTTCTCATAAATAGGGGTTGGACTGTATTCCGTGCCCGAAAAATATCAATGCTCATATATGCGATCTGCGTAGTTCCGGTCGTTTTTGCACAATGGCTGGGCTCGCTGAATATGTGGCTGGCGGTTTTTATTATTGGTTGCGCAACAGCGGCGCACCAAGCCTGGAGCGCCAATATTTTTACTACGGTATCTGATATGTTCCCGAAAAAAACGGTCGCTTCGGTTACCGGGCTCGGCGGTATGGCTGGTTCCCTGGGCGGCGTTTTGATTGCATGGGGTGCAGGCATCCTCTTCGATAAATATAAATTATTGGGTAACATTGAAACCGGGTATTACATAATGTTTTTCATTTGCGGCTTCGCCTATCTGATAGCATGGTTGATTATGCATTTGCTGGTGCCGAAAGTGAAGATGGTTGATATATTATAAAGTTGGCTAGTTCTTTCTCTTTTTTTTTATAAAAATAAAAGAAAGAATTATATAAATTTTCTACCACCACTACTCGCATATGTTTGCCTGAATTCTTTTGGAGTGCATTCTTTTTTCTTTTTAAAAATTCTATTAAAATTGGACATATTATTGAAGCCGCACTTATTTGCTACTTCATTGATGCTGCTGGTAGTATCAATGAGCATTCGGGAAGTATTTCCGAGGCGCACTTCATTCAGTGTGTCTATAAAGGTTTTACCTGTTCTGAATTTAAAAAACCGGCTTAGTGAAACTTCTGCCATTCCTGCAATTTTTGCCACTTCAGCCAGGGTAATATTTTCACTGAAATTATTGTTAAGGTATTCCATTATTTTTTCAATCCTGCGGCTGTTATAAGAAGGCATTTCTGAATTGAAAGAAACATCGGAAAGTGTTTTAAAATTCCGGGAGATTGAAAGGTCGTGAAGCAGGGACATAAGTTCCAATACTGAGTCAAAACCATGTTTTTGTGGTAACTGTATCAGCCGGGGCATTAGTGATACGGTAGTTTCTCTTGAAAACAAAATGCCTCTCGAAGAGCGCTGCAATAATGTTCTGATAAAACTCATCTGATTCCGTTGCAAAAATTTTTCATCAAAAAGGTCGCGATGAAATTGGATAGTAATCTCTTTAATCGTTTTTCCATTGCATTTATGGGTAACCCAACCATGTNNCGGCCAACAAGTACGAGTTCAATGTTCCCGATTTCCTCTACATGGTCGCCTATTATCCTTTTGGCTCCTGCTGCATTTTGAATAAAATTCAGTTCATATTCTTCATGTGTATGAAGGGGAAAATCAAATTCCTTTTTCGTCCTTGATAATATGGTAAAGCAATCACTCTTCGTTAATGGTGTTATTTCTCTTAATATTTTGCCTGGCAAGATCATGATAAAAAAAATATTATTTTAATAATAATTGGTTAATAAAGTATCAGTAATTTTTTTTTATATTTTAATTGTAAAAGCTTTGCACAAAGATATTCCGGAAATAAAGATATGAATTTAAATAATAATTCATTCAAAGTAGATAAAATAGTATCATATATATGTTATTAAATAAAATATTTTTGTTTAAAATAATGATTGCTTTATGAGAAAAATTTTATCAATGAAATTACTGTTAATTATATGTTCAGTATTTTCATTAAGCACAGCCTTCGCACAGACAAAAACCATCACGGGAACTGTAACAGATGAAAATGGAAACATTCTCTCCGGAGCGACTGTTTCAGTTAAAAACACTTCCATAAATACGATAACCAATTCACTTGGGATTTTTTCAGTTAATGTTCCTGAAAACGGGAAAGCACTTGTAGTAAGTTATGTGGGAAGGAAAACACAGGAAGTCCCTATTGGAAAATCTAATGTCTATAAANNCGCAAATACACTAAATGATGTAGTAGTCATTGGTTATGGTACAGCAAAAAGAGCTAATATAACATCAGCAATTTCTTCCATCAGTGAAAAAGATATTAAAAATCTACCTGTTGCCGGGGCAGACCAGATGATGCAGGGAAAAATACCCGGCGTTACGGTTACCACAAACAGCGGGCAGCCTGGTGGCGGTG
>PKYU01000475.1:3908-6447 GCA_003132765.1 Chitinophagaceae bacterium
GTATTACTACTATCAATGGTAATCAACCTTTATATGTTATTGATGGGGTGCCAATTATTGCGAGCACCAATAGTGGCGGGTTTGATTATTTGGGCGGTGTTAATGGACAAACTGCTCAAAGTCCGCTGGCAACTTTAAATCCGGATGATATAGCCTCAATTGATATATTAAAAGATGCCTCGGCACAAGCTATTTATGGAGCTGCGGGGGGAAATGGAGTTGTTTTGATTACAACAAAAAAGGGCAAGAATGGCGAGGGCAAGTTGGAATATGATGTATATTATGGCCAGCAAAAAATACAAAAAGAACTTCCTGCGATGAATCTGCGCCAATATGCTGAATATTATAATTCTGTGTTGGATGAAGGAAATTCAGGCGTTACAGATACCATTGGCGAATTCAAAGATCCTTCTTTGCTTGGTGCAGGAACTAACTGGCAAGATGCAATTTTCCAAAAAGGAAATGTACAGAACCATCAACTCTCGTTTTCAGGTGGACAAAATAAGACGACTTATTATTTTTCCGGTAACTATTATGATCAATCAGGTATACTTATCAATACCGGATTTAGCAGGTATTCGCTTCGGGCAAGTGTCGATCAACAGGTAAAGAGTTGGCTAAAAGCTGGAGTTAGTGCTAATTTATCAAAGACAGATCAAAAGCTTGCAGTTACAGATGGACAACAATCGGTGATCAGTGCAATGCTATATAACAGCCCGGCTACACCTGTAAAAAGCCTGGATGGAAATTATGTTAATAGCATTTCTGTTGCAGGTGTTCCATTCGGAAATTCTCAAAATCCTGTTGCTTTGGCTTTACTTCGTAATGTACAAGCCAAACAATCCAAAGCTTATGGTAACTTATACGCTGAAATATTTTTTACGAAAGATCTTTCTTTAAAGAACCAGGCAAACTACGATTTCCAATTAAATAATAATACTGGATTTCAACCAAATATCGTTAACCCTGACGGAAGTATTATTCTTTCGCCCAGCAAATTAAGAGTANNTTAAACTATAATCACAATTTTGGAAAACATGGCGTAAACGCAGTTGTCGGACATGAATCAAGTTTTAGCCACTATGATGATGCACAGGTTTCTGTAACGAACCTTACATTGAATATACAATCTCTTGCTGCCGGTACACCTGATCCGGCCGCTCCGGCAGGGGGTGGCATATATGATGGTTCTTCTGAAAGCTATTTTGCCAGGTTGAATTATACTTACGATAACAGGTATTCTGTAACGCTTTCTGAAAGAAGAGATGCCTCTTCGAATTTTGGCCCTGACAAGCGAATCGGATATTTTCCCGCCGCTTCAGTAGGATGGACAATCACCAATGAAAAATTCGCAGAAAGGTGGGGTAATACGGTAAGCTTCTTGAAATTAAGGTTAGCTGCCGGTTCTGTAGGTATTTCATCCGCTCCTGCTAATGCATACACAACAAACATCAGGCTTGCCTCCAACGCAGCAGGCCTTTTTGGACAGACTATCATACCCGGTATTCCTGCTAATGTTGGGAACCTGGATCTAAGCTGGGAATCTGTGGTAACTTATAACGGTGGCATAGACGCAAGCATTTTTAACAGGCGAATTGATTTAACAGTTGACGTATATAAAAAAATTACAACTCAAATGTTACTGGCAACAACGTTGCCCAGTTTTGCTGGCTTAGATCCAAATCCGCCGAACAACTCATACCAGGAAATAGAACCGCCCTATACAAATGCAGGACAGATGACTAATACCGGAATTGATATCGGTATTACAAGCCATAATATCCAAAATAAGAATTTTACATGGAACACAAGTTTGGTGTTTAGTCACTACAAAAATGTACTAGATAAATTGAATTCTCCGGGAGCGATCTTATTCGGTAAAAGCCAGGCTTTTGCACCCGTAACTCTTACAGAAAGCCTGGCGGACCAATCTGTAGGCAGCTTTTACGGATTCGTTACGAATGGATTGTACCGTTCTCAAAGCGATCTGGATAAAGGGCCAACCCCTACACTTCCTGTAGGGCTTACCGGCACGTGGCTTGGTGATATTCGTTATAAAGATTTAAATGGCGATAATGCGATTACAAGCGCTGACCAGACTTTTATCGGAAGCCCGGATCCAAAATTCACTTATGGACTAACGAATAGCTTTTCATTCAAGGGGTTTGATCTTTCTATTTTTCTTACTGGTGTTTATGGCGATAAGATTTTTAACTATTCACGCCTTGAAACCGAATCTATTTTCAGCGTATATCAAAACCAACTTACCACCGTTATGAATCGGTATACGGCTAAAAATCTTAATGGAGCGTTACCGAGGTACAATCAGTATAATAACAATAACCTTAAAATATCGGACCGCTATATAGAGGATGGATCTTATTTAAGAATACAAAATGTTTCTATTGGGTACAACCTGCCAACTGCTTTAATAAATAAAGCTAAAATTGCTTCCTGCAGAGTTTATGTATCAGGCCAGAATTTATATACCTGGACAAAATACAGTGGTTATGATCCTGAACTGGGTGGATATAATGGT
>PKYU01000454.1 GCA_003132765.1 Chitinophagaceae bacterium
GAAAAATTACCATTGCAGAAGTTGAAATATTGGTTTCTCCGGGGGAGTTGGATCCTGATGCAATTCACACACCGGGTATTTATGTTCAACGGATTTTTGAGGGAAAGAATTATGAAAAAAGAATTGAACAAAGAACTGTAAGAAAACCCGGTTCATAATAAAAAGAATTACAAGATGCTGGATAAGAATCAAATTGCTCAACGTATTGCCAAAGAATTAAAAGATGGCTTCTATGTCAACCTAGGAATTGGCATTCCGACACTTGTAGCAAATTATGTTCCGAAGGATGTGAATGTAGTTTTTCAATCTGAAAATGGGTTGNNGATTAATGCCGGAAAGCAAACCATAACTACTGTGCCTGGTTCTGTATTTTTTGATAGTGCAATGAGCTTTGGGATGATTCGGGCCGGAAAGGTTGATCTGACAGTACTTGGGGCAATGGAAGTAAGTGAAAATGGTGATATTGCTAACTGGAAAATCCCCGGTAAAATGGTTAAGGGAATGGGAGGAGCAATTGACCTGGTGGCAAGCGCAAAAAATATTATAGTTGCTATGATGCATACAAATTCAAAAGGGGAATCCAAATTATTATCTAATTGCACCCTTCCCTTAACCGGCGTGGGATGCGTAAAAAAGATAGTTACTGATCTTGCAGTCCTGGAGGTAACAAAGGATGGATTTCAGTTATTAGAAAGAGCTCCACAGGTTTCCGTGGAAGAAATTAAATCCAAAACAAAAGGGAAACTTCATATCCAAGGCGTGGTGCCGGAGATGGCTTTCTAAACCTATTATAAATGATTCAGACTGAAATAATTTCCCACTCTTTTTCCTTTTAATCTATCAACGAGTTCTTCAGAGCAAAAAAAACCAGGCCAACGGAATTCTTTACGGCGAATCTTTCCATGAGCCTATCCTTAATAGCCTCAACTGTTCGTGCACTGATTTCCATTTTTTGGGCAATTTCCTGAGCTGTAAATTCAAGGCAGACTAATGACAGCACTTCTTTTTCCCTATCACTTATAACAATTTCACTCTTGAGGTTGGGGTTAAATTTTTGTTTTGCATAATTTTTTTTGATAAGGACTCTATTTACAAAATTATTCAAATAAAATCCTGTTCTCATTACATCCATGATGCCCCGCTTTATTTCTTCGGGATCAGTACTTTTTAACAGGTAACCATTGGCGCCACTATCCATCAGGTGGCCAACAAACCGTTCGTCTTCATACATGGTTAAAATCAGTATTCTGATTGAGGGGAAATGTTTGTTAAGGTATTTGGTGGTTTCAATTCCATCCTTTACCGGCATTTTTAGATCCATAAGAACTATATCAGGCTTGGCTTTCTCTACTAAACTTATAAGTTCTTGTCCATTTTCTGCTTCCAATACAAATTCAATATTATGGTATGATTTCAAAGACAGGATAACACCCTTCCTAAAAATCTTGTGATCATCAGCTATGGCTACTCTAATTGAATCCATAATCTTTCTTTGGGGTTGAAGGTATGAAATCGTTCAGGCTTGTCAGGGAAGATGAAGCATTCATAAGCCTTAATTTTTTCTTTGAGCCCTTGGTATTTCGATTGTGACCTTGTAATAAGTTTCAGTACTGTCGATATCAAAATAAATTTTACCATTCAAAACTTTGATACGACTTTCAATATTTTTTAATCCAAGGCCAATTGAATCGTAATTTAACCTTTCGAAATCATCCTGAAGGATTCCTTTTCCATCATGGTGAATACGAAAGTAAGATAAATTTTCCTGAACATTTTGAGTAAGATGGATAAATTCAGCCCCACTGTGCTTAATTATATTTGTTNNCATTAATTACACCTGAACCATTTATTTTTTCGAAAAGATCCTTAATTGCGGACTCTAGTCCAAAATTCTTAAGAGTTGGCGGCATCAGGCTATGAGATATGTTCCTGATGAGTTGAATGCTGTCATCAATAATTTGCTTGGCGCTGAATATCGATTGAAGTTGAACTGCAGGTTCCTGGTGAATAAGATTTTCACTCAAATAGAGCCTTGCTGTAGCGAGGAGAGGGCCTGCATCATCATGTAGGTCTGCTGCTATACGCTGTCTTTCTTCTTCCTGGGAATTTATAGAAGCCTTCAGCAACATTTGTTGCTTTTCTTCTTCCATTCTTTGAAGCTGCTTATTAAACTTTATCACCCTCCGCTGATGAAAAACGACTACGGACACCAGGGTGATCGCCATAATGAACATACCTAAGGTACCAAAAATCAGCACATTAGATGAGCCCATCATACCTGGAGATGCCTGCAGAAAGAACATATTTTGGTATTACTCTTTAATTTTTTTAATTGATAAGAAAACGAATGATCAACATCTTAGTATCGTTTGTTATGGTTATTAACAAGCGCTGGTTTCATAAGCATTGCGACAGATAATAAAATGTGGTTAATAATATTAAAAGCAGAGTTAATGATATTGTATTGAACTCTATAGGTTTCATTATAAAACATTTTATCAGCCATTATATAAAGAAAGAAAGTGCCTGATAGGTATATCAAGAACGAAATAACTATCCAGAAATTGGATGTTGAATATACAAAAAGGTTGTTTGAGCCCCTTATTTGGATAAAAAGGAAATATATGCACATGATTATTATGAGAATTGATTCAATTCCAATTGAAACAGAATCAAGCGCTCCCATTTTATTAATATAGAAAAAGTCAATAAAGGAAAATATAATAAAGCCCAGCCAGGTAAATAAGACCACTTTTTTTATCACCGCTATGGAAATAGCATAATAAAAAAAAAGGCAGAAAAAGGAAAATTCAAAAACTGTGAAAAGTGCTAAAAAGAAAATGAAGGGTTTTTTCAGATGCTCCCCTTGCAGGTAATAACCCAGGGCCTCATTTAAAATACAATATAGTATATAAAAAAAAATTACCCTTACTGTTTTTTCTTTATTATTCTTTTTGAATAGCAAGAAAAACACTAAGGGAAATATAAGAGAGAAAGAACTTATATTTAAGATAGTATTTAAAATAGATAGTCCGATTTAGACCAAATATAACTATCTATTTTTGTTTTTTAAAATTTAGGCGGTTAATACTTCAACAACATTCCAATCTTCCCAATATATAGTTCTGTCAGCAACGATTCCTTCGCGCTTTTGAACATCTCCTGTGGAGGTAACAATTGAATATTCAACTATATCTTTTCCTTCAGCATCAACTCCGGTATAAACCAGATGTTCTTCATTATTTGCAGTAAGGCATTTCCGAAAATTGATTCCAACACATCCAGGTTGGGCCAATATTTGTTCGAGGATATTGCGTCCTATGTAATATCCCTGGGTGGCGTTAGGATTTGCGGATCTGAATGTGTTGATTAATTCAATTCCTTCAGCAAGTCCGATGTTTTCACCCACCTCAGCAAGGTTCCTGGTTTCTAAGAGTGCATTATGTGTCATAGTTTTAGGTTTTTAGTGGTTTTTAGATAATTTGGATATTAAATTTCATTAAAAAACTGTATTCGTACAACCAATATTTTCTCCCTTTTGTCATTAATAAATCCGTAAAAGTCTTTACAGCAAAGGGTTTTACCGTAAAATGAAACGTATTAAACCCTATAAAAATCAAGGAAATTTACGAAATAAAATAGTAATTTTACTACCTAAATTTATGATAACTTTACGATAGTAAATATACTATAAAAAGTAAGATAAAAAAATTATTAATAGAATCCGACCTAAACCTAGTTATATTATATTAGGCCCTGAATAGGGATTTATCTGGGTAAAATAATAGCTGTAGTTAGGTAGAACAATTAGACCATTCAAAAATAAAACCATTGTTTTTACATTTTTCAGTTGACTTACCCTCGTATTAGGTTCATTCCAAAAAATAAAAAAGAACAATTAAACAAAAACGCACTTATGCTTATTTTTAGAATGTAATTAATACCCCGGATTAGGGTAGATTTTAAAAACTCAAAGTATAATAACAAAGTGAATATTAGTAATATAATCTTAGTAAAATTACCTGGAATAAATAAGAAATTATTCTTAAAATAACTAGCTTTTGCAGTAATAGAATGACCAAATCTTCGTTATTGTTTCATAATTTTACCCGTAACCACTACCAAATTGTAAATAAATCCATGTCTTTAAGCTCAGTTATTAAAGTAGCCATTGCAGATGACCACAAGATCTTCAGGGATGGGATAAAAATGGCATTATCATCTAGAGAGAATCTAAAAATGATCTGGGAAGCTGAAGATGGTAAGGATCTGATACATAAGATCGCCATAAAGAAGCCTGACGTATTACTAATGGATATCCGGATGCCTGAAATAGACGGAATCAATGCTATTGCAATACTTCGGAAGGAACATGAAGATATAAAGATCATTGTGCTTACCATGTATGATGATCAGCAAATGATCAGTAAAATGATGGAAATGGGCGCTAATGCTTATCTGACCAAAACAACTGATCCCGATGAAATTTATGAAGCTATACTTACCTGCATGAATGATGAGTTCTATTTTAATCAATTGGTGAATAATGCAGTAATGGGGAAACTCATGCAGAAGAAGAATGTTCATCATCATTATGGTGCTAATGTCCCAATAACTTTTAGCGAAAAGGAATTAAAAATCTTACAACTTCTTGCAGAAGATAAAACAACAGATGAAATTTCGAAAATCATCTTCTTAAGCCCAAGGACAATTGAAACTATTCGCCAGAATATGAAAAATAAAGTCGGAGCCAAAACCATTGGAGGCCTGATCACTTATGGAATGAGAAATAAGATGATTGAATAATTTGGTTTCCCCTTTTCTAATTCTCCCTATTTTATTTTTAGATAGTTATCTTTCCATATGTGCTGAATAATATTCGCCCATGACCTTGTGAAGGGTCAATTTTAGCGACTCAAAATCGTCATATTTTGTTGCTTTCACTGGTGAAAGAAAATGCAACTCCATTTTGGAAGGCCAATAGTAGAAAGACATCCCCGGGGGCAAAACTTTTTTTGTNNATCCATCATGAAACTCTTTCAGAGGCATATCCGTCTTATTCCGGGTCCCTTCAGGGTAAATGCACATGTGCATCCCCAAATTGAGTACTTCTTTCATTTTTATGAAACTGTTCTTGCGACTGTTTTTATCATTTCTATCTACCAATACTGAGCCTCTTNNAATTGAAAATGACGATATAAATTCTTCCTGGTTCGAAATTATTCAGGCCTTTCACTTTCAAACTGCATCCCGTTAAAAAGAAATACAGACGCATCCACATTTTTGAAATGATACGAAAAATAGATGTGCGTTTTGGTTCCTTGATAACTCCGATCATCCACATTAATAGTGCTATTGGCACCATAGTGATGATGAAGATAACCAATGCCCATAAAGCAAAAATCCCTGCAAAAAATCTTTTCAATATTTATTTATTTAATATTATTAATGACTAAAGTTTCCAGTCTATTGGTTCTTTATTCTGCAAGGTTAGTAATTCATTTGTTTTAGAAAAATGTTTGCATCCAAAAAATCCCCTTTCAGCACTAAATGGAGAAGGATGCGCAGCCTTCAGGACATAGTGCTTTGTTTCATCGATCATATTTTGCTTATCCTGTGCAAATTTGCCCCACAATAAAAAAATGATTCCTAGTTTCTGTTCTGAAATTTTGGAAATAACAGCATCTGTAAATTGAAGCCACCCAATTTTGCTATGACTGGATGGCTCATTTTGCCTTACGGTTAATGATGCATTAAGCAATAAAACTCCTCTTAGGGCCCATTTTTCCAGGTTCCCGCTTTTGGGTGGCAAGATTCCCAGATCACTTTCAAGCTCTTTAAATATGTTATTCAGGGAGGGTGGTTTAGGAATGCCATCTGGAACCGAAAAGCATAATCCATGCGCCTGTCCTTTATTATGATATGGANNATGGATCCTGACCGAGCAATACTACTTTTACTTTTGAAAAGGGGGTTTTATTGAAGGCATTGAATATTAATGGGCCAGGTGGAAAAATTATTCGGCCGGCGGCCTTTTCTGCTTTTAATAAGGTTACAATTTGTTGAAAATAAACTTTGTTGAATTCTTCATTCAATACTTGTTTCCAACTTTCTTCAATCTTCACATCCATCCTTTCTATTTTTATAAAATTACAAAAGGAAGTGGAAACCTTAATAAGACCATTTTATTTCCGCAAAATAGAAATGATTTTCTATTCAAAATTTCACTTTGAAAACAATTAGTGAAGGTTAAATTTTAGATTAATTATCATAACCTTTAAGTTGATAATAATTCCCTGGTGACCCCGACACGATTCGAACGTGTGNNCCAGGATAATTTTTTAATTTTTTGATCTTTTGAAATAGCTGCAAATATAGCCTAAATAAGAAATGCTCTCCAAATATATGCTTCAGTATTCTTATAAACCAAAATAGCTAAATAGGTTAAAAAGGATGGCTAAAAATTTCAGGAAATCTTTTCTTCCAACTCCATGATTTTCTCAAATAGCTTCTCATATTCTTCATTGAATTTCTTAAGTTCTTCGCCCTTGTTTTTGTATTTATTTTCCGTATCAACGAATTTATTCTTTTCAAGGTAAATTTCTGGTGAAGCAAGCTCAGTTTCAAGAGACAATTTTTCTTGATTGAGCTTCGCGATTTTCTCTTCTATAACTTGAAAATTCCTTTGCGCTTTTTGCAATTCTTTTTGCAGATCTTTATTTACCGGAATATTATTGTTTACCTTCTTTTCAACAGGAGCGTCAACCTTTTTTTCAACTGTTATTTTTTTCTTCTTGGGCGTGCCATTTTCAGAAATTTTTCTTTCCTGTTTCCATCTTTCCCATTCATCATAGCTTCCTACAAATTCTATTATTTTATGATCCTGAATTTCCCAAATTTTGTTGGCTGTTTGATTTACAAAATACCTGTCGTGACTAACCAGTATATAACTGCCTTCAAATTTATTTAAAGCTTCTATTAGCAGGTCAACCGAATGTATGTCAAGATGGTTAGTAGGCTCATCTAATAATAAAAAATTTGCTTTGCTGACAATCGTTTTAGCCAGTGCAACCCTTGCCTTTTCACCACCACTCAATACTTTTATTTTCTTTTCCACATCATCCC
>PKYU01000258.1 GCA_003132765.1 Chitinophagaceae bacterium
AAGTCCTTGAAAGGATATTTCAAAAACCATATAGCGAAGAAGAGATATTATATGGTAATGTACAATACTTGCATTCAGGAATTATTTATGACGGGCCTTTTAACCATGAAAAAATATCCAGGCAGAATATATGCCATCAGGCTTTGTTTGTGAAAAGGAATGTATTTGAAAAAATAGGCAATTTTGACACCCGGTATAAAATATGCGCCGATATGGAATTTAATATTCGGTGGATGGGCAAAAAAATTCAATCAACTTATATTAATGAGGTAATAGTTATTTATAATGAATCTGGATTAAGTAGCCAGGTTGTGGATGAAGTCTTTTTGTCTGAATTTGATAATATTTTAATCAACAATAATATCGTTAGCCGCCGTTCCTTTAATGAATTAAAAAGAAGGCATGAGCGTGTTGAACAATCTTATTCATATAAAGTTGGGCATTCCCTTATTGCTCCTTTTAGCTGGCTAAAAAGTAAATTCCGGCATTTCAACAATGGCAGGTCCTAAAGTCTTAATATCTATTTTAAACTGGAATGCTCCTGCCAATACCATTGCGGTCACTAAATCTGTATTGGATTCAAATTATAAGGATTATACTATCCTGATAATAGACAATAATTCTATTGATCAATCGACGAGTGAGATTCGGGATGCATTCCCTTCGATACATCTTATGTCACTTTCAAAAAATATAGGCTATGCAGCCGCTCATAAAAAAGCTGCGATGATGGCAAAAAAGGAAAACTATGATATGTTGTGGTTACTGAATAACGATGTCAAAGTATTCCCTAATACGCTTGGTGAACTGGTAAAAGCATACAATCGCACTCCCAACAGTATACTAGGAAGCATAGCTGTAGATAAGGATGGAGAAACTATACAATTTGCAGGGGGAACCGAAATAGATGCCCACAATAATGAAGACAAGGCGCATTATAATTTTTTTGCAGGAAATAGGCTATCTGAAACAAACATGAAAGAGAGGCCCGTTTCAGACCTTGGCGGTGCCAGCATTTTATTGCCTGTTGCCTTAATAAAGAAATATGGGTTTATTGATACCAAATATTTCCTTTATGGAGAGGAAACAGATTATTCCTACTATCTAAGAAGAAATTTTGGCATTCCATCCATTATTGTACCGACTTCTGTGATTATACATGCTGGAGGTGCTTCATTCAATACTTCTCCGCGGCTGGAATATATTAGGACATATTACCGATCCAGGAATATTTATTATATCTACAAAAAATATTTTAAGGACTATGAATTTNNACCTGGTAAAATTTTTCATCAGGCATTTTGTCAAGAACTTTTTACATGAAAAAAATAATGATTACTGGCTCCGTTATTATAGAAACCTGGGTCATTTTCATGGGAAAATAAAATTGATGGGGAAATTCTTTGATCCAAATGATTTCATAGGTAATAAAAATCCGTATTGAATTCAAATATATTCAACAACTTTTTTCAGCTTACTTTAATCACTTTGCCACAAAAAGAACTGAGNNAACCGGTTTAATGAAACCAATATCATTCAATGAAATCTATTGCAAAGTTTTTATTGAAACAGTTTGGATATAGGCTTACAAAAATAAATTTTTATGAAAACTGGGTAAATATTGATAATGCCCGAACTCTCGATTTTTACCATTTTTTCAAGAACATAGTAAATACTGAAAAAATTGTGTGCTGTTTTGATATAGGAGCAAATATTGGACAAACAGCAAAGAAATTGCAGGGGTACTTTCCTAACGCAACCATTTATTGTTTTGAGCCCGTTCACCTTACCTACGAGCAACTTAAGGTAAATATGGAGCAATATCCAAATATAAGAAATTATAATGTTGGGTTGGGAGCCAGTAAAGGTGAAATTGAAATTTTCCATCGTGAAGATTCCGAATGGAATTCGCTTGTTGATCAGTTAAATAAAAATGAAAAAATAAGCGGCGCTACTCCTGAATACATTAAGGTAGATACAATAGATCATTTTGTCAAAGAACAGAATATAGCAAAAATTGCTATATTAAAATCAGATACCGAAGGTTTTGAACTGGAAGTGTTGAAAGGAGCGAGATACTGCCTGGAAAATCAATTGATCGATTTTTTATACCTTGAAGTCGGGTTCAATAGCCTTGACTTACAACACGCCTACGTGACAACAATAATTGAAACGCTGGAAAATTATGGGTATGGTTTTTCCGGATTATTTGAAATGTCCTATACGGAACAACATGTGATCCTTTATGCAAATGCTTTGTTTTGCAAAAGGGCAGGATTCTGAATTTTTTACCTTCATAAAGCATCCATAAATCAATTCCAATTTTAAGTTTGATTTTAAGTTCAATAAAATTAGCGGACTCTTATAGAAGCATTAGAAAGCTACCTGTGAATTTTAAGCAGGAAGATGCGCCTGCTTTTGATCATGAGATCATTTACGAAAGCATTCCGGTTTATCTTTTAGAACTAAAAGACATTTTTTATACAGGACTTGGAGTAGTTGAAACACTTGAAAAGGAAAGCTTACCCGATGAGTTTAGATTATATAATGCAACAAAAGCCCATTCAAACTTACCTTTCTTATTTACTATATGTAAGAAAAAAATAAGAACCAGGTACCATATAATACGGGAGCCAGTAGTATTTATTATTGACATCAGAAGCAATAATTATTTTCACTGGATCGCAGAAGTCTTACCAAGGCTTTTAGCAGCAAAAGATAAAATTGATAAGAACCNNTTCCCGCAAAATTCAAAGAACTTCCTTTTGTTTCTGATTCGCTTAATTATTTGGGGTTCAAATTCCGGTTCATGGAAAAATTTAGCTTATATAAGCTAAAACATATTTTTTTTGTGTCACATTTTTCTATAATAGGAAATTACCATGATGAAATAATCCAAAGGACAAGGATGGTATTGAGGTCTGCAGGTGTGGGAACAGAGAACAATGAGCTTATTTATATAAGCAGAGACAAAGCCGAAAGGAGAAAGATAGCCAACGAGGAAGAATTAGTTAAAATTTTAAAGGCGCATGATTTCAAGATCATACTTTGTGAAGAACTTTCATTTTATGAGCAGGCAGCTATTTTTAGTCATGCAAAAATTTTGATTAGTATTCACGGGGCAGGTCTAGCCAACATGATGTTCATGGAGCATGAAAGTAAAGTTCTGGAAATTAGGTATAAAAATGATTTTCAAAATAATTGTTATTTTTCACTTGCTTCAGCTTTACAACTTAAGTATTATTATTTTTTGGCTGACCCCGTCTATGTAGGGGAAGACCCTTACTCAGCCAATATTACTGTTGATATTCCCCGAATAAGATTGCTCATTGATTCAATTTTTAATGATGAACAGTGATTTCAGAGTGCCCATATTATTCCTTGTTTTCAACAGGCCAACTACGACTAAAAAAGTTTTCAACCAAATCAGGAAAATAAAGCCTGCTTTCCTTTATATAGCAGCAGACGGGCCACGTAAAGAAAAGGAAGGGGAACAGGAAAACTGTGACCGTGTAAGAAAAATTGTTACAAATATTGATTGGCCCTGTGAAGTGAAAACTTTATTCAGGGATGAAAATCTTGGTTGTGGAAGAGCAGTATCCCAGGCTATCAGCTGGTTCTTTGAAGATGTTGAGGAAGGAATTATTTTAGAAGATGATTGTTTGCCGGATGTAAGTTTTTTTCCTTATTGTTCTCAATTATTAGAAAGATACAGACATGATAAAAGAATATTTTCAATATCAGGAAGCAATTTATTAGGCACAGCCTGGAAGGCACAAGAACATTCATATTTTTGGGCACTGCCGGGCATATGGGGTTGGGCTACCTGGCGTAGGGCATGGAAATTTTATGATTTTAAAATGACAGGTTGGGAGGAACCAGAGATACAAGATCATATACGTGAAGGATTAGTAACAAAAGGTTGGTATAATTTTTACTATCCAATGTTTGAGGCAACCTTCAAAGGTAGAATAGACACCTGGGATGTGCAATGGTTATTTACAACATTAATAAATAGTGGTTTCGCAGCAAATCCTGCAGTTAATTTAGTAAGAAATCTGGGTTTTGGCCGTCTGGGAACTAATACAGGTGACAAAAATAATCCAATAGCGTTGCTAACTACCCATTCTCTAAATTTTCCTCTAAAACATCCGTTACATTTTTTAACTGATATTGAATACCTTGACAAGATGCTATTATCCATCAGGGATAAAATAAATAATAGGTCGGGATTAATAGACGTATTAAATAATTTTAAAAACTTAATAAACAAGGGCATTGAAAACTTTCATAATAAAATTTAGGTGAAAAAGGTCTTTAAAAATATTTTTCCGCCTTTTACTTGGAATGGAATTTTTTATTTGAAAGCAAAGGTAAACAAGTACTTAACTTCAAAAAGAGTTATTTTAAATAAAAGTCTTGCAGATGAAAAACAACAAGACCTTGATATATATTGGGATCCAGCATTTGCAATTATACTGGATGAATGGGGTAAAGATAGTGTTTGGAATGAAATACAATTAATATTAGCGAATTCCAGAGGTAAAGTTTTAGATATAGCATGCGGAACAGGAATAACTATGAAAATTCTAAAAATCTTTCCCAAACTTGACATATATGGATTTGATATTTCAGAGTTAATGATTGAATCAGCTACGACGAAAGGTATTTCTAAAAGTAAACTTATGGTATCTGACGCAACGAATACAAATTATAATGATAACGAATTTGATTATTCATATTCAATAGGATCTCTTGAGCATTTTACAGAGGATGGTATAGAAAAAGTTATTTATGAAAGTTCACGCTACACAAAAACCAATTCTTTTCATATGATTCCAGTTTCAAGAAGTGGGAAAAATATGGGTTGGATAAAAAATTTACAAAGTTATTTTAATAATTCTGAAGGATGGTGGTATGATAAGTTCAAAAAATATTATTCAATTGTTTATATTATTCCCTCCAAATGGGAAGATAATATTTCCAAGGGGAGATGGTTTATTTGTGTTAAATAATTTTCAATGAGAATATTATCGTCTTTGCAATACTATTATAAAAGATTCTGCGAATTGAAAAAAAACAAAAAAAAATCTAAATGAAGATACAAGAGCTTTAAGAAGATATTTTGAAACTGGACAGATACCCTGGTCAGAAGGTTATCTTCAATATAAGCAAAAAACAATAATTGATAGCATCAATGATCCGTCGATTTTACAAAAATTTGCAAATTGCTCTTCTTTAACAAAATATGGATACCGACTACATGAAAGAGTCGTTGAATATCCATGGATTTTCAACAATTTGATTGTTGGAAAATCACGTTTATTAGATGCAGGATCCACATTTAATTTTGAATATATTCTTGATCATCCTTTTAGTAAAGAAAAAGAACTAACTGTCATTACTTATGCTCCTGAAAGCATTAACTATAACGAAAAAAGAATTTCTTATATATGGAGATCTACTGGAATTACTATTTAAAGATGCACATTTTGATATTATAGTTTCGCAATCTACAATTGAGCATATAGATATGAATAATTCTATCTATGGTTACGATATTGATTACA
>PKYU01000465.1 GCA_003132765.1 Chitinophagaceae bacterium
CTAACCAGGTTTGCTGTATACCCTTCAGCTCCGCCTATGTCTATAAATGAATTAAAGTTGTAGCTGTTGATTGCGTTTAAGATTGATTTTGTTATCATGTATCTGGCAATGCAACTTGTAGAACCCTTGGTGGTTCTGTATCCATAGATCGGTTGATGAGCGTGATATATTCCATCAGTATCCATGCCAAATCTTTCCTCAAGGTTAGNNAATAATCTTATACAGTAAGTTGATAATTCAAACTTCGAATATAATCCCAATAAAATTAATTCTAAATTTTGTGTGAGGTATATAATCAAAAGAGAATTAAATAACCAAATAAAAATTTGTTTTAAACTATTGAATTATGAAGAAGTTGAAAAAAAAGATTTCAAATAGCTGCTAGCTGGTAAATTACCGTTTATCTTAGGTAGTCTAATACTTCAGAAATTAATTTTGCCGGTATAATTACTCGGTGTTATTTTTTTCAATTCCTTTTTAAGTGCATTTGATATTTTAAGATTGTTGATGAATGAATGAATAAGTTGCTTATTTATTATTGAATTCAATCGCGTAAGTTCCTTCAATGCCTCATAAGGTTCCGGATAATTTTCCCTTCTTAGTATCGTCTGAATAGCCTCTGCAACTACAGCCCAGTTATCATCAAGGTCCGCTTTTATTTTATCCCTGTTGAGTATTAATTTTTTTAATCCTTTGTTTATAGAATTTATAGAGAGGATGGTATGTGCGATGGGAACACCAATATTTCTGATCACTGTTGAATCTGTTAAATCGCGCTGAAGTCGTGATACGGGCAATTTTGCTGAAAGATGCTCCAGCAGCGCATTAGCAATTCCAAGATTTCCTTCGGCATTTTCAAAATCTATGGGATTTACCTTATGAGGCATTGCGCTGCTTCCCACTTCCCCTTTTTTAATTTGTTGCTTAAAATAATCCATACTGATGTAGGTCCACATATCGCGGCATAGATCGATGAGTATGGTATTGATCCTTTTTATCGCGTCAAAATGCGCAGCCAGCAAATCGTAATGTTCAATTTGGGTTGTGTATTGTTGCCGCTGAATTCCCAGCCTGTCTTCCAAAAATGTATTGGCAAAACTGATCCAGTCAGTTTTTGGGAAGGCAGCATAATGCGCGTTTAGGTTCCCTGTTGCGCCGCCAAACTTCCCGGTAAATGGAATATAACTAAACTGCTGAACCTGGTCATCCAACCTTTCTACAAATACCATTATTTCTTTTCCCAGGATGGTGGGTGATGCAGGCTGGCCATGAGTTCTGGCTAGCATAGGAATTTTTTTCCACTCAATAGCAAGATCATAGAGGTCGAGTTGAAGGTTAATAATGGCCGGTAAATATTCATGTTCAACTGCATCTTTCCACAAAAGAGGAAGGGCCGTATTATTAATATCCTGGGAGGTTAATCCAAAATGAACCCATTCAACCAGTTTTTCTGCACCCGCCTCCTTCAGTTTTTCCTTTAAGAAATATTCAACAGCCTTTACATCATGATTGGTAATTTTCTCTGTTGCTTTAATTTTTTCTGCGTCATTAAGTGAAAAATCGTGGTAGATATTCTGGATTTGTTTTTTTTGAACAGGAGTGATCTTAAAAAATTTCTTTTCTGCCAAAAAGAGAAAATATTCTATTTCAACCTTAACCCGGTATTTTACCAATGCAAACTCTGAAAAATAAATATCAAGGTGTTCTAACTGTTTGCGGTATCTGCCATCAAGTGGCGAAATAGCAGTAAGGGGATGAAGTTGCATGTGAATTGATTGTTAGAATGCAAAAATTTGATCGTTCAATCATTTTCATTGCATTAATTTTGCCGCAAATTTAAAGTAATAGGTTTGCAAACAAAAATAAGGGTTGGGGCGGTTAGTTACCTGAATACGAAACCCCTGATATACGGATTTGAGCATGGGATGATGAAGGAAGAAATAGAACTAAAAATAGAATTCCCATCAAAAATTGCTTCTATGCTGCTGGAAGACGAGATCGATGTAGGGCTTGTACCGGTAGCTGTGATACCTGAAATGAAAGAGCATCATATTATTTCTGATTATTGCATCGGGTGTGACGGAGAAGTTGCCAGCGTTTGTCTCTTTAGTGAGGTACCCCTTGAAAATGTCTCAAAAATTTTGCTGGATTACCAAAGCAGGACCTCCGTAGAATTATTGGGAATTCTTATAAAAGAATTTTGGAAAATTGACCCGGTACTTGAGCAACCAACAGATGAATACATTTCAAGAATTTCAGGGACCACTGCAGCATTATTAATAGGCGACAGGGCACTCAGGCAAAGGAAAAATTCAGCATATATTTATGACCTTGGCCTGGAATGGAAAAAATTTACAGGATTACCATTCGTATTTGCAGCCTGGGTGAGTAATAAAACACTTGGAGATGAATTTATCCAATCTTTTAATAGTGCCAATGCATACGGATTGAATAATCTTAATCTTGTTTTAAATGCAAATCCTTATAATTTCTTTGAATTGAAAGATTATTATACAAAGTATATTAGTTATAATATGGATGCAGGCAAGCAGATTGCTTTGAAACGGTTTCTCAAAAAACTAGAGCTTATCCACAAGCCAAATGAGATAAATATTTAATACTGTAATTTTAAACCTAATAAAATACAATGGCAGAAACTCTTGGAATGTTGTGTGATAAACTTACGATTGTTAAATTGAAACAATACCACGTTGAAGATGAAGAACGGTTAAAAAGTTTAGGTGAGCAGGCCTTGCAGCTGCAAGGAGAAATAGATGGCTTTATTACTGATGCTATCAGCGGGCGCATTCCACCCGATAGACTTACTTTTAAGGCTAATAAAGTTTATAAAAAAGAAGGGAATGAAACAAGAAATGTAATAGGCGATATTGGAACTCTTTTTTCTGAGTTAGCTGATATCAATTGTCGCCTCTGGCATGAAGTAGAAAAGGGTTATGATATAGAAAGCGTTCCGGTTGGTGAAAAGGACAAAATTGTAAAAACGCTGGCAGTGCTAAACCTGGAAAGAAATAAATGTATAGACGCAATTGATGCCCGGTTTTCAAAATTAATTCTTGCACAGTAAATCCCGATAGTAATATGCATATAAGAAAACGAACAACTTGTCGCGTTTGCGGTTCAGGTTCATTAACTCCGGTTATAGATTTGGGTCCTCAATATCTTCAGGGCTCCTTTGTAAAGCCCGGAAAAGAAATGCCTTCTCACAGGAAAATCAATTGTTCCTTAATGAGGTGCAATCCTCAGATAGATGAAAATGCCTGCGGGTTGTTGCAAATGGAGCACAGCGTTCCTCCGGAAATCTTATATGCGGCTTACTGGTACAGAAGCGGCACAAACACCACTATGAGAAATCATTTGAAAGGGATAAGTGATGACGCGATGGAATTGATAAAGAAAGATAAAGGAACTGTTCTGGATATTGGCTGTAACGATGGTACACTTTTAGGTTATTATCCGCGATCATTTGATAAATATGGATGTGACCCGAGTGATGTGGCACAGGAAGTAAAAAATGCAACGGTAGTTCAGGATATTTTCCCCTCTGCTGAGTTATTTACGGCTATTGGTGACAAGAAGATGGATATTATTACCTCCATAGCTATGTTTTATGATTTGGAAAGTCCGGTAGAATTTGTAAAAAGCGTGAAGAGATTATTGTCCCCTGAAGGCATATGGGTATTCGAAATGAGTTACATGCCTAAGATGCTTGAAATGGACAGCTATGATACTATTTGTCATGACNNCATGAGCATTTGGAATTTTACAGTCTTGCTGTTTTGGAAAAAATAGCTTCAATGGCGCAGATGAAAATATTTAAGATATCTTTTAATGATATCAATGGAGGCAGCCTGCGGTGCTTTGCTACTCATAAAGAAAGTAGTTTATATTTTAATCCTGAAAATATGAAACTGATGAACGAAATAAGGCAGAAGGAATTTGATTTGGAGTTGGATACTGATAAGCCTTATGTTGCATTTCAATACAGGATTGAAAAGGTAAAAAATGATCTTCATGATCTATTGGTTAACCTAAAGCAGGAGGGCAAAAGAGTTCATATTTATGGCGCATCTACTAAAGGCAACACTATTTTACAATGGTGCGATATTAATAATATGCTGGTCGATTATGCGGCAGAAAGAAACCCTGATAAATATGGGGCTCACACTTTGGGAACTAATATTCCAATTATAAGTGAAGCGGAAAGTAGGGCTATGAATCCGGATTATTATTTAGTGTTGCCATGGCACTTTAAAAAAGAATTTTTAGAAAGAGAAAAGGAAGCCCTGGAAAAAGGGACCGGGTTTATATTTCCAATTCCTACAATAGACATTTATAAGAAAGACCACAAGAAATAAGCATTGTAAATGACGTTCTTAAAGATTAAGTGGCTCTTTAGATATGTTTTGCTATCATTTGCTGATCAAATGCAATATCATTACAGCTGCTTTATTCGCGGGTATAAAAGTTCATTTTAGTATGGGTGATAAGGAGTATGCGTTGGTAAATATGGTGGCCCAATAAGGATTTAGCATTCTGTTATTAATTACCTGGGAAACAATAAATCATACATTTTCTGCCAGATC
>PKYU01000049.1 GCA_003132765.1 Chitinophagaceae bacterium
TGGTGCCTTCATCCACATAGGCGCCTATGTTCACATAACTTGGCATCAGAATTACATTCTTTGCCAGGTAGGCTCCATAACGGGCAACGGCATGGGGAACTGCACGAACACCCAATTCTTTATAGTTACTTTTTAATTTCATTTTATCATAAAACTCAAAAGGGGGCAAAGTGTACGTTACCATTTGCTGAATTCCAAAATACATCAGGATGGCTTGCTTCACCCATTCGTTCACCTTCCATCCGGCTGCTGAAGGCATTGCAGTGCGTAATTCTCCTTTATCAACTTTTTCAATAACATTTCGCACTGCGGAAGTATAGGTTTCTTCTTTCAGCAACCCGCGGTTTTCCCATGCTTCTTTTATTAATTTTTCCAATTCCATAACATCATTTTTTGCAAACATAATGTGTAAACCCAAAATATCTTCAAATGATTAATTGATACCTTTGCACACTCATGAAAAAATTCCTGGTAATACAAACAGCATTTACGGGAGATGTGGTGCTGGCAACTGCATTGATTGAAAAGCTGCATCGTTTTTTTCCGGAGGCTCAAATTGATTTTTTGGTCAGAAAAGGAAATGAAGGGCTTTTGACAAATCATCCTTTTTTACATGAAACATTGGTTTGGAACAAAAAAGAGAATAAGAATAAAAACCTCTTTCTCCTTTTACGAAAAATCAGAAAAGAAAAATATGATACAGTAATTAATACACAAAGGTTTGTCTTTACGGGTATATTAACTGCATTTTCAGGAGCCAAAGAAAAAATAGGTTTTGATAAAAACCCTTTCAGTTTTTTGTTTACAAAAAAAATACATCACGAGCTTTCCAAAAACCTGCATGAGGTGGAGCGTAATAATACCCTGATCCAACACTTTACCGATAATAGTTTAACAAAGCCGCACCTATACCCTTCCGAAACAAATTACGAAGAAGCCGAAAGTTACCGGATAAAACAATTTCCATCACAGCCTTATGTTTGCATGATGCCGGCCAGTATGTGGTTTACCAAACAATACCCTATAGAAAAATGGATTGAACTGATCAATACTTTTCCAGATCAATACGGTATTTTCCTGTTAGGTGGCAAAGAAGACGCCTATCTTTGCGAAGAAATTAAAAAGCAATCACCCAATAAAGGAGTAGAGATACTGGCAGGAAAATTGAATTTTCTTTCATCCGCCGCATTAATGAAAGGGGCAGCCATGAACTACACCAATGACTCGGCGCCTTTGCATTTTGCCTCTGCCACTAATGCACCGGTCACAGCAATCTTTTGCTCTACAATTCCTGCATTTGGATTTTACCCGTTATCATCAAAGTCATTTATTGTTGAAACCCTGGAAGCATTACCGTGCAAGCCATGTTCGCTGCATGGGCAGAAAGCCTGCCCGCTTGGACACTTCAAATGTGGATATACTATTGAAACTACTCAGCTATTAAATACTCTTGGTGAATAAATGGAAAATTTCGAAACAGATATTACTCATTCATTGAAGGTATTAAAAGCCGGTGGCATTATCTTATATCCTACTGATACAATCTGGGGAATTGGATGCGATGCTACCAATGCCGATGCCATAGAAAAAATTTACAAGCTTAAGAAAAGGGAAGAAAAAAAATCAATGATTATTTTGTTGGCACATGAAGAGGATATAAAGAAATATGTTTTCAATCCTGCAAAAAAAATGCTGGATTTTCTTTCTGTGCAAAACAAACCAACAACAGCGATTTTTAATAAAGCAATAAACTTACCCGAAAATATTATTAATGAGGATGGAAGCATTGCGATAAGAGTGGCAGGAGATGAGTTTTGCAAAATACTTATTCAGCAATTGTCCAGACCAATGGTATCTACTTCGGCAAATATCTCAGGGGCTGATTCGCCGAAAAATTTTTCAGAAATTACCATGGGAATTAAGATCGGAGTAGATTATATATTCCCCCACCGGCAGCATGAATTAAAAAAGTATCAGCCTTCATCAATAGTAAGAATAGGGAAAGAAGGAGAAATAGAAAAGCTCCGGTAATTTAGAGCACGAACCCTATACCAAGTTGCCATGAATTTATTTTCCAGGTATCTGCACTTCCTATGTTGGCAATATCTGTTACTCCACCAACGAAGCGCCCATAAAATCTGAATCGCATGAGATTTAGCTGTGCGCCTCCCGTCACCGAAAAGTTTCCGGATTTGAAGCCATCCTTCCCGTTTTGCAGCAGGCTCCTGTTTTGATCAATCAAAATACCATATTGAGGCCCAAGCTGAAGCGTAATTAACTTCGAGACATTGTAATTCAATAATATAGGTATAGATAAATATCCTAATTGAATATTGTTTACATAATTAAATGCATAAACATTACTGAAATTATCGGATGTATCTGTATTTACCTGGCAAAATAGCACTTCAGGCTGAATAGCGAATTTCTTCCCGAGCCCAATCGTCGCGAATGCTCCAACATTATAACCGAGGGTAAATTTATCTTTAAAGGATATCCCGGTGATCTTTCCCAAAGATGCACCGCCCATTATTCCGAATTTGAAGGTTTGGCTANNAAGCTTAATTTTCATAAAGTAATTTTAGAGTAAGAATTTTCAATTTGCATGCCAATAAAGGCTATTAAAAAGTTATACCAATGTTTATCACATAAATATCACTGAGTCTGCTATCATTTGTCTTTGGTAAATAATAATTCAAATATAGTGTAGGTTCAATATAGAAAATCCCTATTGAATAGTTAAGATCTAAATTGAGGGCGCAGATTGGACCTCGAATTTCTGACTGCCTGTCTGCGATTCGAAGTGTTTGATTTTTTTAAGAGTTTCTTCAAATATGCTTCAAAATTTGCTTCGCTGCTGCTACGGTCCACCTGGTAGGCATTTTTCCCGGTTATTAAAGATAGTTGGGGCGTAAATGTAAAATCGTNNATCCTTTGCCAGAAAGTCTTTAAATTCAAATTCATGCTCAAGGGTCGCTGCCGCTGTAAATGAAGAAATTTTTATTCCAACCGTATCAATATATTTCAATGGGACTCTTTGGCCTGCTTCTTTCATTGCAGTATCTATTTTTACAATTTCATGATAAATCCCCGAGGAATATCCAGGTGAGATACCGGGCTTGAGCCGAGCCTTCTTATAAATAAATGAACTATAAAATTCATTTTGAATGGGAGAAGTATTAGTATTATATATACCGTGTTCAAAATAATGCGTATAATAAAAGGAAGCATCGATCACTTTCCCGGTTAAATATTCATACGATGGCTCCAAAAGATACTGGGAAAACCCAGATGGCGCATTTCCGCTTACAAGGTCGCCGGTAAAGGGAATACCAAAACCACTCTTATGCGTACAACTAACGGACGGGCTTAAAACAAAGAGATTGGAATTTTGTAAAGATGCTACCGCTTTATTTTGATTCCCATATAAGTTGTTTCCCAGACCAAGATTAACCTTGAATTCACTGGAAGGCTTATCTGAATCATTGGTCATTTTCAACAACCTTAAATTATTGAGTAACGAATCAGCCGCCGGATCAAAAGAAGATATCCTTTGGCCAAAGGAAGCTGAATANNTAGAAATAAAGGAAATTTTCGCATAAATAGGGTTAGGTAAATTAGCTGAGAACGAATTCTCAGCTCAAAATTATTCAGGGTTACAGACTCTAAAATCTTCAAATGGTTTAATCGATAGTCACAAACGGATCATAATCACTTTTATTTCCTGTCCGCTAAAAACTTACACGATTATTACTATCAATCTAATGACCTACCTTTGCGGCTTAAATAAATAACATAAATGAATGCATTTGAAGGCCTTGGATTAAACGAAAACATTCTAAAGGCCGTTAGTGATCTCGGTTTTGAAACGCCTACTCCTATTCAAATAAAAGCAATCCCAATTTTATTGTCCGGAACTACTGATTTTGTTGGACTTGCCCAAACCGGAACCGGAAAAACAGCGGCCTTTGGCCTGCCGCTGTTACAGTTGATAGAACCTGCAAATAAATATCCACAGGCATTGATCGTTTGCCCCACAAGGGAATTATGCCTTCAAATCTGCAATGATTTACAGGACTTCAAGAAATACACGCCCAATATTTTTGCGGAGCCTGTTTACGGAGGTGCTTCGATAGTTATGCAAATAAGGGCGCTTAAGAAAGGTGTTCATTTGGTTGTCGCTACGCCGGGCCGCCTGATAGATATGATTGAAAGAAAGGCCATTGACCTGCAAAAAGTTAAATATGTAGTGCTGGATGAAGCAGATGAAATGCTGAATATGGGATTCCGGGACGATATCGATTTTGTTTTGAAAAATACCATTAATCGTGAGAGCACCTGGCTTTTCAGCGCTACAATGCCTGCTACCGTAAAGGCTATTTCTAAAAACTTCATGAAGAACCCGCAGGAAGTAACTGTTGGGAAAAAAAATACGGCGAATGTCAATATTGACCACCAATACTTTATTACACCGGCACAATCACGCTTTGAAACATTAAAAAGGCTGATCGATTTTAATCCTGGCATGTATGGAATCATTTTTACCCGAACGAAAGCCNNGAAAGAAGGCTATAATATAGAGGCGCTTCATGGCGATCTGACCCAGCAGCAAAGGGATAAAGTGATGCAGCGCTTCCGCGATAAGAATATAGAATTATTGATTGCAACCGATGTAGCTGCAAGGGGTTTGGATGTGGAAGGTATTTCTCATGTAATCAATTTTGAATTACCGGATGATATGGAGGTTTATACGCATCGTAGCGGCCGAACTGCCCGGGCGGGAAAAAGTGGTATCTGCATTTCCATCTGCCACAGCAGGGAAGCTTTTAAGATCAGGCAGCTGGAAAAAATGGTGAACGCGCAGTTTCACAGGCTTGATATTCCGGGTGGAAAAGATGTGTGCCGCAAACAGTTTTTTTATTTTATGGATAAGCTGATCAATGCTGATATTTCAAGCGGAGATTACGAAACTTATATGCCCGACCTGCAAAAGAAATTTGAAAACATAAGTAAAGAAGAAGTTTTGAAAAGAGTGGCTGCCCTTGAGTTTAATCATTTCTTAAAATATTATGAGAATGCTGATGATTTGAATGTAAGAACAGATTCCAGGGAGAAGAGGTTTGAACAAAATGATAAACGCGAGTTTGGAATAAAAAGGGAAAGACCCAATTATAGCAGGGACAATGGATTTACCCGGCTTTTTATAAATCTTGGAACAAAAGATGGTTTTTACAAAGCAAGTTTCCTGCAGTTTATATTGGATGAAAGCAACCTGAACAAAGAAGTATTGGGTAAAATTGATATGCGGGATATGAACTCCTGGGTTGAAATAGATAAATCGGTGGCTGGAAAGATGATTAAAAGTATTGATGGAAAGACCTATAACGGAAGACTCGTCAGAATGAATGAAGCCGATGGCGGATTCAAGAAGGCCATGGTGCCGGAGAGAAGAAAAAGAATCCATGTAAGCGAAAAAAGATAGTTCTTGCTGATCTTTCTACGGAAGTATTTTACTGAAAAGTCATTATTAATAAATTTCAGTTGGGAATTTTTACCGAACATTGAGTCTTCAATTAACCAATAACTATTTATGAAAAAAAGTAGTTCCATTTTCCTTTGCTTTTTTGTTTTAATAATTACTTCCTCCCATATTTTTGCACAATCAAGGGAAGGAGGAGATTCCTTACTGAACTTCATAAAAAAGAATCCATCAAGATCATCACTTTTCCTGGCAAAAAATGATACCGTTATTGCCAGGCTTAATGAAGACAAATTAATGCCACTTGCCAGTACAGTAAAAATTCTTGTAGCAATTGAATTTGCAAAACAGGCTTCTCATAACCTTATTAGTGAAAACGAACGGATACCTCTTAAGGAGATAGCCAAATATTATATCCCAAATACAGATGGCAATGCTCATCCCTTCTGGATAAACTTCGAAAATAATTTGGGCAACATTATACACGACAGTGTGAAGCTTATTGATGTGGCAAGAGGAATGATGATGTTTAGCAGTAACGCAAATACAGAATACCTGATGGACCGGCTGGGATTGGATAATATAAACAGTAACCTGCGAATCCTTGGTCTGAAGAAACATACGCCCGTTTATTACCTTGTTTCTTCATTATTTATATATCAAAATCCGAGAAAGTTAAGTGAGGATAAATTACTTAAAGAAATTAGTAAGGTAAGTGATGAGGATTATGTAAAATTTGCCTCGGTAACTCATGATGGGCTGAAATATGACAGCAATTACAAGAAGAGACTACAACCCAGGGACCTTACTCTTAAAATACAGAAATCATGGAGCGACAGGTTACCTTCTTCCACCACGAAGGAATATGTTCAGCTTTGTTCTATCCTCAACGACCGGAAATATTTTGATCAAGACACTTATCGTATTCTTTCGGAAGAGTTGGAAACATTAATGGAAAATCCTGCCAACAGCAGTTGGTTATTACATGCAGGCATGAAAGGCGGATCTACCATATTTGTTCTTACAAATGCTTTATATGCCACACTTAAAAACGGGAACAAAATTGCAATGGCTTATTTCTTTAACGACCTGGATCTTTCAGAAAATATACGGCTCCAGAAATGGATGAATGATTTTGACCTGGCAGTTTTAACAGATGATAATTTCAGGAAGCAGATTGTATTCTAACATTATGCCTTTTGCGCTTTCATCAATCACAATTTCCCAAATTTTTTATAATAGGCAATCAGAGCTGCGACTACTTCATTGTAGCTGCGAAGCCCCTTTGGCTGCTGGTTCACCTCCAGATATTTTCCATACATCCAGTTTACGGCCGGTTCTAAAATACTGGTATATCGTTCGTTAAACCGGCGCCATTCCAAAAGATCTGCTTTCACCTCAGGGATCAATTGTTTTGCTGAAAGTCTTGCAGCCGCCGAGTCAAGATAGAANNTATAGATCTAGATAGGCCGAATATTGAAATAAAGTATCGCGGCAATTGGCTGCGACAAGATAGCCTGAAAAATTTGCTTCGTCTTCTTTGGCATATCCCAACTGGTGGCCCATTTCATGTAAGGTAATATAAGGCTGTAAAAATTTCGGAACGGTCGTATTTACCTGCGCCTCTCCTGTGAAAGGATTGTAATACCCGGTGAATCCTAAATAATCGCCCATTTTTCCATACAATGATGATTTTACAGAAACATCATTATATTGAAGAAATGGATAAACAGGTGCTGCTTCATCATAACAAATTTTGGCTCTCTTAAATAATTCTTCTGTAGAAGGATAATGAACCTGTTTCTGTATGAGGCGCATTTTTGTTTCATTTACTTTCTGCAACAGCAGGTCCTGAATTATTATGAGGTTGGAAGAGTCGTAAGAAACCCGGGGCAAATGTAATTGCCAGGCAATCCCTTTGCGGTTATAATTTAATCCCCAAAGAATATTAAATATAATATAGACGGTTCCAAAAAGCATCAGGAGCTTTGCCATCTTTTTCACAATAACCTGCCTTGTGAGCCTTTTTCTAAAAAGTAGAAACCCATTCCTAAAAAGTTTCCAAAAGAGCCAGCACCCCGCTAGAAGATACAGGACATCTCCAAAACTGAAAGGGATACTTCCAAACAGATATCTCAGCAAAATTGACTCATAGTAATAATATCCCCGGGCATAGAATTTGTCAACATGAAAATCGTTGTGGGCGAAGAGTTTTATAAGGATTATCAGGATCAGAATCGTGAACCAGATCCATTTACGCCTTTTAAGATTGGTAAGGACACTCATTCTTTTTAGGGAAACTAATTTACAATCGGTAGAATGAAATTATTTTCAGGTGCCGAAGATAGGGCAAAGTGGCAGGGCAATATTGTTAGCGGATCCAGAAATTTCATAAATGCCCCAATGGAGAGGGAATTTATCAAAAAAATCAGTTGAATTTCCTTACCTTTGCCCCCCTTTAATTTGATGTCATGGGAAACAGGCGGAGGTTTGATATTGCATTTTTAGGATTAAGGCCCGGAATTCATGAGTTTAATTACGAGGTTGACGAACAGTTCTTTTTAGATTACAGGCAGAAAGATCCGGCGGATATCGGTTTTGAAAGCTGCAAAGCGCACATCAGGCTTAATCTCGAAAAAAACACATCATTCATGATGCTGAAATTTGAGATTGGCGGAAATGTAAATGTAACNNAATCTTTGGGATGAGTTCACCATGGTGATCAAGCAGGTCGAAAACCCGGATGAGATGAATGCAAACGAGGAAGACCCGGATATGTTCTATATTTCCCGAACTGAAAGTCATCTGCACCTGGCAGACTGGATTTATGAGTTTGTTACGCTTAGCATACCGATGCAGCGCATGTGTAATGAAAAGGAGATGGGCGGCCCTTTATGTAACAATGAAATTCTGGCCATGCTCAAGAAAATGGAATCCGGTGTTATTGAAAATAATCATCCTTTGCAGGAAGGACTTGAAAAATTGAAGAAAAATAAAACTTAAAAAACAATAATAATTTAGTGTTATGCCAAATCCAAAACGCAGACATAGTCAGCAAAGAAGTGCAAAAAGAAGAACTCATTATAAAGCAGATGCTGCAACCCTGAGCGTTGATAAGACAACAGGTGAAACTCATATACGCCATCGTGCCCATGTAAACGAAGGAAAACTCTATTACAAAGGAAATGTGGTTTCGGAGAAAGCCCCTTTGAAGGCCTGATTTATCTTTACACAACATTATGATTTCCAAAAACAAAGTTTGATTAACTTCAACTTTGTTTTTGGATATTTTTATTTTAAGAAAGTGTTCAGCTTTTTGAAGCGGTCGCATAAAACCATATTTAATTTATTTTTGAATTATGAATATTGCGCTCGATATGATGGGTGGAGATTTTGCTCCGAATGAGGCTGCAAAAGGAGTACAGTTATTTCTATCTCAACCCAAACAAAATGTTCAACTGATACTGGCAGGGGATGAAAAAAAGATAGAACAGTTGGCAAAAGATCATAAAATAAATCCTGAAAATATAACTATTGTGCATGCTGAGCCGGTAATCGAAATGCATGAACATCCAACAAAAGCGCTCAAAGAAAAGCAAAAATCCTCCATGCCAATAGGTTTCCATTTATTAGCTTCGGGAAAAGCGGGGGCTTTTATCAGTGCAGGAAATACCGGCGCCATGATGGTGGGATCCTTGTTCACAATTAAGGCCAATGAAGGAGTGTTGCGACCTACTATTGGCGCCTATCTTCCCAAAGAAAACGGCGATCTTTCCTTGCTTGCTGATGTAGGCCTGAATACAGACTGTAAACCGGAAAACCTCAACCAATTTGCGGTGTTGGGTTCGTTATTTGCAAAATATATTTTAAATACCCCCAATCCACGGGTTGCCCTGGTAAACCTTGGAGAAGAAGAAGGAAAAGGGAACCTCCTTACGCAGGCAGCCTATGCTCTGCTCAAGGAAAACAAACAAATTAATTTCGTAGGAAATGCAGAAGGCCGTGATCTATTGAGGGACAAAGCTGACGTATATATTTGCGATGGATTTACAGGAAATGTAATCCTGAAATTTGCAGAATCCATTTATGATATCGTTCAAAACAGGAAGATACAAGATGAACATTTTAACCGGTTCAATTTTGAAATATGCGGAGGCGTGCCCGTCCTCGGCGTAAATAAACCAATTATTATAGGTCACGGCATCTCTCATGCCAAAGCATTTGACAACATGATAAGAATGGCTAAAAAAATGTACGATGAAAAGCTGATAGACATCATGAGAAATAGCTTTACAGCATAATATGGATCTCAATGTTCAGCTAATTAATATATCGTTAACCTGTAATATTCTTCCGGTCTAAAATCAAGAGATAATTATCATTGAAGGAACCCTTCAAAGCTACAATTCTACTTAATCCTTGAATTATCTTGTCTTTTCACACTCTGATCAAACCTAATTGTGATAATACGGGAGGGATTTATCCTCCAAATGACCAAATCTGAGATTGGAAACAACATAATAAAATTTCCCATTTTACGTTTTAAGGGTATCAATAAATTTATATACTCAACCAATAAATATGAAAAGAATTATTTTGTCATTTATTTTTTTACTGATGGCAACAACTCTTCTTAAGGCTCAAAACGATTCCTCAAATGCTGTAAAAAAGCCTGAGCCATTAACCATCAAAAAAAATCTTATTAAAATCAATTTGTTTGCCCTTGGCTTGCGAAATATTTCACTTCAGTATGAAAGGCAAATCGCAAAGAAGATTACAATTGGTTTAACCGCAAGGGAAATGCCCGAAGGCTTGTTGCCATTCGAAAAGAGTTTTCGGAATTCTATAAGCGATTCAAGTACCAAGGGTCAACTGGATAACTTTAAGGTGGGTAATTTTGCTGTTATACCTGAGATCAGGTTTTATTTTAGCCGGAGGGGTGCGTTCCATGGCTTTTACATTGCACCTTTTGCAAGCTATGCACATTATACAGCTAATCTTCCTTACCATTACTCTGATAACGGTGTAGATAAATCAATTCAGCTTGCAGGTAGCGTTAATTGCCTTACAGGTGGCCTCATGTTTGGTGCACAGTGGAGCACCGGAAAAGTAGTTTACCTTGACTTGCATCTCATTGGGCCCAATTTCGGATCTTGTAATGGGAATATTACCGGAAGCACCTCCCTTTCTTCCGATGAACAAACGGCTCTTAAATCAAGCCTGGACGACCTGAAAGTTCCCCTTGCTACAACAAGTACCACTGTTGATGCCAATGGCGCAACACTTAAATTTTCGGGACCATGGGCGGGCATCCGAAGCGGTCTATGTATTGGAGTACGCTTTTAATGCAGTAATTGCACGATCAACGAATTATTAGATTATTAATTTTCCTTAAAAAATATTGAAGGAGCAAAAGATTCATTGCTCCTTTTTTTTTATGCATTTCAGGCTCTTCCAATCCAAAATAATACACATGATCGTATTGCAACGTAACTCCTTAAAAATAATTTTTTTCTTTTTAGGTACAATGTACTTTTGAGCATGAAAAAAATCCTGGGCCCTTTGTTAATTGTAATTTCGCATTCAGGCACTGGACAAACCCTTTCGGATAGTAGTGTAAAATGGAGCTACCATTTTCAACTAACCGCCATATCACAGGGGCATTTCGCATTTAATGCAACATATTCCGGAACAAATAGCCTGGAAACTACTGCTGAAGCAAATGCATTATCAGTTACTTCTACCTTATTTATCGGGAGACGATTATGGAAAAATGCGGCCATTTACGGTAATGCTGAAATTGCAGGAGGTACCGGATTGAGTGAAACAAGAGGGGTTGCAGGATTCCCCAACGGTGAAACCTACCGGATTGGAAATCCTAGGCCATCAGTTTATATAGCAAGGCTTTATTTTATACAATATTTCCCTCTAAAAAATACAGGTTACGAAAAAATTAAAGATGCTGCAAACCAGTTAGAAGAATTGATACCAACTTCACGAATTACCCTTACTGCCGGCAAATTCAGTATTTCCGACTTCTTTGATAATAACAGTTATAGCCACGATCCACGATCTCAATTCATGAATTGGTCGCTCATGAGTAATGGAGCGTGGGATTACCCTGCAAATACGAAGGGATATACTTCAGGCATCATATTGGAACTAGCCAAACCAACCTGGGCTATCAGAGTATCATGTGTCGCTGAACCGAAAAAAGCCAATGGACTGGCTATGGATTACAATTATATAAAGGCGCATGGCCTGACGCTTGAAGCTGAAAAAAAATGGAAAGGAAATAAACCAGGGGTAATAAGGTTTTTGGTATTTCGCAACAGCAACCAGGCTCCATCTTATAGCACAACCTTGCAGGAAGTAAAAAATGGCGACAGCAGCGATGTTCCTGTTTATGGCGGTGAAAAGGAATCAGGCAAATATGGAGGAATAAAATTCGGGTTTGGTATTAATGGAGAACAACAAATTTCAAGGAATACAGGCTTTTTTTTAAAGGCAGGCTGGAATGACGGGAAAACTGCTACCTGGGCATTTACAGAAATTGACAGAACGATTAGTGCAGGGCTGAACGTAAAGACAAATTTGCTGCACCTAAAAGAAGAAAATCTTGGGATCGCAGCGGTAATTAATGGAATTTCAAAAGAGCACAGGGAATTCCTGAATGCAGGTTTATATGGTTTTATCATAGGTGACGGCAAACTAAATTACGGTGTGGAATCCATCGAAGAAATTTTTTACAAGTTCAGGGTATTCAGATCATTATATGCTTCCGTTGATTACCAGTTTATTTCCAATCCTGCCTATAATAAGGACCGCGGACCCGTTCACGTGTATGCCTTCAGAGTACACGTGCAGTTTTAAGATATTGCTTACCGTAATCATTTTAATGAGTTGGATAAAAATACTGCATGCATGATTGCTAATGAAAAATATTTTCTCCTTTGATTACCGGCTCTTCTACAAGTTCATTTTTTAGAAATCGGGAATACCATTTTCCTGAAGACTTTACAATTCTTTTTTGGGTAGCAAAGTCCACATAAACTAAACCAAACCGTGGAAAATATCCTTCCGCCCATTCAAAATTGTCCAGGAAAGTCCATATAAAATAGCCGTTTACGTTTACCCCCTCCTGCCTTGCACGAAGAACCTGTGAAATATTTTCCCGGAGATATTGGATTCTTTTCGAATCATGCACCTCACCATTTTTTACAACATCCTGGAAAGCTGCACCATTTTCGGTAACAATTAATGCGGGCATATTTTTATACGCGCTGTATTTTTTCAAAATATTGTAAATAGATTCAGGGTAAACTTCCCAGTTCATCAATGTAGTTTCAACATTTCTTTTACTTGCTTTTATAATCTTTGCTCTCATAAAGGGCATAAACGCAGCGTGACTGACTAACTCTCTCGTGTAATTCTGAACCCCAATAAAATCCATTTTGAAAGCCAGGTTCTTTTCATCTTCGCGCTTCATAAATTTTTCCATGCGTTCCAGAATTTTCAGATCCCTAACAGGATAACCAAGGCCCAATAAAGGTTCAATAAAGAGGCGATTAAGTAACGCATCCACTTTTTGTGCGGCAATGATATCCTTCTCAATTTTCCTAAATGGCTCAATGTGCGAACACGAAAATGTAGTACCTACATTACTATGCGGCTGAAGTGATTTAATAACGGCTCCTCCCTTCGCCTGACAAAGAATTGCATGGTGCGTAGCTGCTAAAAAGTTATTCAATCCTTTTCTGCCGGNNGCCGGGAGCATGCACGCCAAGAAAATAGCCAGCTCCCGTAAAAACCATCGGCTCATTCAACACCATCCAGTTAGTTACCCTATCTCCAAAATTTTTTATACATACTGCTACAAAATCTTCAAACCAATCAATGATACGCCTGTTTACCCACCCACCTTTCTTCTCAAGTTCAGAGGGCAGGTCCCAATGATATAAAGTTATCCATGGTACGATGTTCAAAGAGAGGCAAAAATCGATCGTGCGGTTATAAAAGTCAATGCCCGCAGGATTAATTTTACCAGTACCAGCTGGGATTATGCGGCTCCATGCAACTGAAAAACGGTAGTTGGAAATATTGAGTCCGGCCATCAGGCTGATATCCTTTGCGTATCGATAATAAAAATCGCAAGCAACATCGCCGGTATGGTTCTGAAATATTTTACCCTTTTTCTTTACAAAAACATCNNCCCACCTTCTACCTGGTATGCTGCCGTGGAAACACCCCATGCAAAATCCTTCCCAAAATCATCCTTTCGGAGCATCATCTTAACCGGTTATTTGGTGGAGGACTTTTCCGAGTTTTATCCTTTGTGGTTTATTTTTTCCAACGGAACGGGCTGGCGGTACAGTATCGGGAACATGTGACGATTGGGAATATTTGTTGAAAATTTCTTCTATTATCATTTCTGTAATATCAGGATAATCAACAGGAATAATTGCTCCATTATTTACCCAATCCATGATTTCTTCCACTTTTTTCAATTTTAATTTTTTCAACACAGGGACTCCCATTTCCTTTAGAGCCGCAGCGTTGCATTGTTGCTCGTATTGCCCCTCCATTGGTATCACCATTAATTTCTTTTGCAAAAAGAGCGCTTCTGCCGGGGTTTCAAAGCCTGCACCGCACAATACACCAGTGCAGGTTACAAGGCTTCTTATGAAACCTTCGTTATTAATCGGGCAGAAGGAAATATTCTTATATTCATAGGTGTCTTTTGAATGCTTTGAGAAAACCTCCCATGCGACGCCTTTGATTTCTTTCAGGATTTTAATGATCTTTTCATCGGAGTAAGCAGGTAAATAAACGGTATAATGCGGCAATCGTATACTGGTACCCGTTCTTATTTCTGAGCGAATAACCGGTGTAAAGATTCTCTTGCTGTATGACTGAAAATGAAACCCGTACTTGTCTGTAACAGGTGCATATTTTTTTAAAATTGATTTTCCAACAATATCCTTTGAAGAGGGATGAGGGCTCCTTTTATCTAAAACGGCAGCCTGGTGGCTCAGCCCAATGCAATTTTTGTGACTGAGCCTGCACGCCCAGGCACTTACAGGTTCAAAGTCATTGATCACCATATCATAATCTTCTACGGAAAGGCTTTTCACTTCATCGTAAAATCTTTTCAGTTTTGCTTTTTTGTAGGTTGAAAATAAATCTACACCGCCTTTTTGTCCAAAAACAAAACTCAATCCTATGAATTTATATTTCACCGGAAAGTCTAGATCAACATCAGCTTCTGTGCCACTTATCAAAACATCAAGTTCCCCTTTTTCCATCAAGCATGGAATAATATCCCTTGCCCTGCTGATGTGGCCATTACCGGTTCCCTGAATAGCATATAAAATCTTCATAAATCATTGATGATATTAAATTCCTGGAGCATATTTGAAAATAGCTGGTTGTTGGTAAGTTCCGGTTCTTCATCATCTATATTTTCTTCCGGCACTTCCTTTTCATTGTATTTATAAATCAGCCATTCACCGTTGTTGTATTCCAAAGAAGTGAGGTTTTCAATCCAATCGCCCGAATTCAAATACATGATAGAACCATGATGATTTGTTATTTCCCTGATCTCAGGCTGATGAATATGGCCACAAATTACATAATCATATTTATTAGAGATGCCAATATCTGCGGCGGTATTTTCAAAATTGTTGATGAATTTCACTGCACTTTTAACACTATTCTTTATTCTTTTAGAAAGAGATAATTTTCCTTTCCTGAATATTTTTTGTGAAATAAAATTCGCAAACATATTAATCAGGATCAGGGTATCATAACCTATTGCTCCAAGCCTGGCAAGCCATTTGGAATGCTGCATGGTTACATCAAAAACATCACCATGAAAAAACCATGCTTTTTTATCATCTTCAAGCGTAAGCACCACTTTATTTACAATTTGTAATGATCCCATCCTAAACCCTACGAATTTCCGAAGCATTTCATCATGATTGCCGGTTACGTAATATATTTTCACACCTTTACTCATCCAGCTTAAAATCTGCTTAACAACCTTCATGTGGCTCCTAGGCCAATATCTTTTGTTGAATTGCCAGATATCAATGGTATCGCCATTCAGGACGACCGTTTTTGGTTTTATGCTTTTGAGGTATATCAATAATTGTTTCGCGTTGCAGCCATAGGTGCCCAGGTGCACATCACTCAAAACAAGTATTTCAACCTTTCGTTTTTTTCTCTGCATTATTAATGCACTTTGAAAAACTTCAGGGGTGAATACAAATCTGATAATCGCGAAAGGAAAATCCGGATAATAATTTTCTGGAAAAAATAAGAGATTGATTTCATGACCTGGAATTTAATGGTTAAAAAGGTAAATACTAAGAATTAGTAAGCAGGTATCATGAATACAAAGAAAAGGTTTCAATGTAACCAAATCGTTAAGAGAATATTATGCTAATATTAATTATTCCATGAGGGATTGAATGTGAAAGTGTTAGAGATTTGAGGATTCCGCTTTCAAAATCAAATCTATATTAGATTATCCAGGGTTTTTCAATTTGTNNGTATAAATCAAAATTAATAGTGGATATCCTTCCGGCAATTATTTAGGTACTTTTTTAAAATAATCGGTACATTTCAAGATCAAAGTGATAAATTTTACCAAAGATAATTCAACAGAATATTCAAAAACAATGCAAATTAAAATAAGTGACACTTACGAAATCATGTCAGAATTATGCGTAACTGATCTGCTTGATAAAATTAGAGATATTCCCGAACCTTTAATCTGCACCGCATCGGGAGACACTCCGAAAGGAATGTATGAGGAATTGGTAAAGCGGGTAATTGAAGCAAATGTGGACATTTCACACTGGTATTTTATTGGCCTTGATGAATGGGCAGGTATGAACGGAAAGGATGAAGGAAGCTGCAGGTGGCATTTGAATAACCAATTGTTTCATCCCCTGCGCATAGAAAATGATAAGATTATTTTTTTTGACGGTAGGGCAAAAAATTTACAAAGAGAATGTGATCGGATAGAAGAATATATTCTTCAAAAGGGAGGGATTGATTTAGCTATACTTGGATTGGGAATGAACGGTCATATCGGAATGAATGAACCGGGTACGATACTTTCCTCCCATTCGCATATTGCCCATATTGATCCCGAAACGGCAAAGGTTGGGCAGAAATATTTTGGAAAGGAAACGAAATTGTCCATGGGAGTTACCTTAGGAATAAAAACCATATCTGAAGCACGACATATCATGTTGCTT
>PKYU01000050.1 GCA_003132765.1 Chitinophagaceae bacterium
CATGTCGAGTGCAATAGAATCAATATGCAAGGAAGATAATAATGATTTAAAATAGGGTCGCCTTGAACAGATATACTTATTTATTTCAACCGCATTCTCGGGATTTATACTGATAGCATTTAATTTATTTGTCCATTGTTTTTCTCCTTCATAAAACTGCTTGAAACCAAAATTCAATTGGTAAAATGACTTTGCGATTACCTCCATTTTCCAATCTCCATCATACTGCAGCAAAACAAATTGATTCGTCATAAATCGGTTGTGAACATGCTCGTGTAACAGACAGTGGATGTTGACACCAGGAAAATTGTGCTGGTCACCGTCCCTAAGTTCTATATACTCTTTCGGGAAAAATAAATTCAACCTTTTCAAATACTCCAGATCAATAGACTTAGAATAGTAAATGAAATCTGGATCAAAAAATTTGATGATATCGATCCATTCGCTTGCGATTATGCCGTCTTGGACCGGAATAATCGGATTATAGCGACCGCCCCAGATGTGAAGATTTGCTTCCATAATGTTTCTAAGGGAAAGTTCACTAATCTTGGCATCAACGAAGATCATTAACCGCTGATGGCGAGGGAGCGTTTTTACATAAGTCTTATAAACTTCTGCCATACTACAAGTTACGAATGTTTTTCTCTATTACTGGCGAGTGTCCTCCACTTTAGGTCCAAGCATATAGAAAGGTTGCCCGACCCACATTTTAGTCTAATCATATAGAAAAGCTCCCTGACGCAAGGATGCAGGTTAGGTTTTGTGAGTTGGCAATCCTTGTGCCTGCATAAGAGATACCTTTCCACAGTTTCGTCTACCTATATAGGTAAGTTGTTTAGCGTGCGCTTTCTCGCATAGCCTTGTGTGTTAGCCATGCTTCCTGAAAATGAAATAGTTCGCGTTTGGTTTTTATGTCGTTGCCTGCTCCCCTCAAATAAGTGAAGCAAGTTATACGCAAGGTTTTGCAGCTTAGCAAACACCAACAACCAGCAGACAATTCTTATACTATAAATTGTCTTGTTGAATACTTATATTTATGTTTCAAAGTTTAACTGCATAAAATGCAGACAATAAAAATCTTTATTGCTTCTTCTTCAGAACCCAAAGAGGATCGTGATCAGTTCCGTATGTTCATTAGCCAAGAAAATGACCGGCTGCATACAAAAGGGATTTACCTGGAAGTGGTGCAATGGGAAAATTTCCTGGATGCCATTTCCAGTACAAGGCTGCAGGATGAATATAATAATCCGATCAGTGAATGTGATATTGTCCTGTGTCTTTTTGATACAGAAAGTAACTTTAATTGATTATTAGTGCATTATACAGTTGGGGTACAAATGGGGTACAAAGTGAGAGAATTAAGATAAGAATTGGGTGTAATTTGCCGGTCCCGTTAATCAAATTTTCTAAGTTGTTAAGCTTAGTTAGCGAAAACGCTTAATCAATAGTTTTCTTCTTATCTCCTGTATTCTTTCAATATCCTCTTGTGCAATATTAAGAGATTTACATAGAATTTGCTGATCGTGTGTGTGTAGTAGATCGCCAATTGATGCTTTTTTGTCAAAGTCAATTTGGAATTGAGCAAATAACTCATTTTTTATTGGCATATAAGGAATAGGTAAATCCTTGAATTCAGATGGCGTAAGCTCCAGCACTCTCCCTCCATAATATCGACCATTCAACTCACAAAATGCCAATGTAAGAGAATTATAGAAAGAGAATATAAGACTATTGATGTTGAACTGAGGCACCATATCGAATTTATAAGCAGAATCGGTCACCAGAACCTTTGCAGAGTTCTTTAACAACTTTGGATATTGATGAACTCTTCTAAAGAAAAAACCGCTTGGAATAGTTGAAATATTGGGAACCACGAACCAATGTTCTCTTTTTGAGCATTTATACCCACCTGGTAAACCCTGTTTCACACCTTGCAGGATGTATTCTTGCACTTTAAGAGGTAGTCGAGTTACCTCTTTATCTGTGAGGCATAAAATTTTTGCCGGCTTTCCCCTAATTACTAATTGTTTGTATTCACTGAGGCCAAACTCAACTCTCCCATTGACATAAGAGCTATTCTGGATAATAGGTCTTAAGAATTTTGTGAGACGGTATTTTTTTTCAATTTCTTTAGTAACAATAAAAAAATCATTGGCAGCAGTTACTATCCCTGGTTTTGCATCGCAGTAGTGATCCAGTGTCTTAATATATTTTCTGATATTGTGGAGAAAAATGAGATCATCCTCCAAAATCAAATGATGTGTCCATTTTGTTTCGGTTATTTGGAGAGCATTATTTTGTAAAAGGGAGAATTGATTTGATGCAAGTTGTGTCAAATCATTAATGTGTGTGAAAAATTCCCCAGAAACAGGGTGTTGCTTATATGCAAAAAGTAATATAGTATCTTGTCCCTTACATTCAAATAGAAGATTTTCAAAAGTAAATATTTCCAATCGCGAAAAATTGGCGATTAAATATTGCCGAATTTCCTTTGAAAAATTTACCTGTAAAAGTTCTGCTGGTAAAACAAATGCAAGGATACCAGTATCTGCTACTATTTGGCAGCTACCAACCAAAAATGAAGTCCAAATATTTTTGATCGCTCTTTTTTTCAATCCCGCGACCTCATAAATTTTCTGACACTTAATGATTTGGGTCTTGGATAAATAAGATTTCTTTATATACGGCGGATTTCCTAATACCAGATCGTACCTTAAGTCTGTGTGTAATGGGATATCCAGGAAATCTTTTCTTTTAAAATTGAACTTGCAATTATGTTGGGAGTTGGTCTCAGACTGAATTTTAGCCTTCGCAAGCTCTTTTTCTATCTTTTCTACAATATCAAATTTAAAACTGGAAACCGAATCAGGAAACTTAGTAAGATTAAAGGATTTTATGAAACTTCCATCGCCAACACTTGGCTCGAGTAATCTTAGGTATTTCAAATTCGTTAATCTAACTTGAATATGGTCAAAAATAAAGCGGGATAAAAACTCAGGAGTATAATAAGACCCTAATTTTTTTTTATCCGGCATTATAAATGGCATTAATGTTATCATACATTTCAAGTCTTTCAGAACGTAAGTCTTGCATTTCTTGTTTTAATTTTGGATCATTAGTTTGATTATATAAATACTCAAGTTTATTTTCTTGCAATAGGAATTTTTGAAATCTCCAATTTAATGAGTGTATGGGTTGCCATAGTCCTAATTCTTCATGCATATATTTTGCCAACAGATTAGTTTTAGTATAATCTATACTACCATCCCAATTTCTGAAAAAGATAGAGTCATATATTTTTTTTGTCGGCATGATGAAACCAACTGTTCCATTATTGTGAATACTTGCCTTCTTTGTTGGCCACGTGTTCGATTTTGCCCCATTACAAAACGAGCATGAATATACCAAATTAGAATATCTGTTTGCCAAAATTCTGTGTGTCCAGCCATCTGGATTTCGGGGAACGAAATGGTCGATAACATAGCTTCGTATTCTATTGTGATCAAGATCGTTGCAATATCC
>PKYU01000384.1 GCA_003132765.1 Chitinophagaceae bacterium
GATATTGTGGGGGCGCCTGAAAGGGAATTCCAGATTAATGTGGACAATTATAAAATGCAAAGCGCCAATGTAACTTATGATGACATTGCTAATGCTGTGAAGCAGGAGAATGCAGATATATCAGGTGGCTTACTTGATGTAGGTAATATGAAAAGGACCCTGCAGGTAAAAGGCCAGTTTAAAAATGTTTTTGATATTCAAAAAATAATTATCAGGAACACAGGTGGCGCTCCTATTTATTTAAAAGATATTGCCGATATAAAAGATACGGTTAAAAACAGCGAAAGCTATGCCCGTTTAAATGGCAAGAATGTAGTTACATTGAGTATTGTGAAACGTTCCGGGGAAAACCTGATTGAAACATCAGATGCAGTGAAAAAAACGGTTGAGGAAATGAAAGGCAATATATTTCCCAGTAACCTTAATGTTGTTATCACAGGCGATAGAAGCATTTCCACCCGTACTTCATTTAATGACCTGGTAAATTCCATTGTAATAGGGTTTATTCTTGTATTGCTCATCCTTATGTTTTTCATGGGCGTTACGAATGCGTTTTTTGTGGCGCTGTCAGTTCCGTTGAGTATGTTCGTTGCATTTTTATTTTTGCCGGTCGCAAGTTTAATAACGGGTTCGGATGTTACCTTAAACTTTATGGTTCTTTTTGCGTTGCTCTTCGGGTTAGGAATTATCGTGGATGATGCTATCGTAGTAATAGAAAATACACATAGAATTTTCGTTGAAAATAAAGGGAAACTTTCGGCTATGGAATCGGCAAAAATTGCTGCAGGAGAGGTTTTCGTGCCTGTATTATCAGGAACCCTTACAACTCTTGCCCCGTTCTTCCCGTTACTTTTCTGGCCGGGAATCATAGGCAAGTTCATGATCTATTTGCCAACGATGCTCATATTTACGCTGACGGCCTCGTTGATTGTTGCTTTCATTATGAACCCGGTTTTTGCCGTTGATTTTATGAACCATCCGGATGATATTGGAACGAAAAGAAAATCGGATGTATTTACGCGGCCGGCATTTTGGTTAACGCTGGCCCTAGGTATTATTTTGGATCTATTGCATGTAACATTTTTAGGTAACATTCTTATTTTATTATCAATATTAGTTGTAGTAAATACTTATGTGTTTGATGACTTGATTCATAAGTTTCAAAACAAAGCATTGACGGCCATTATGCACCGTTATGAAACACTATTAAAATGGGCACTTTCAGGATGGAAACCTGTTGGTCTTCTCCTTGGCACTTTCGGATTATTGATATTCTCAGTACTCCTTTTTAACCTGAGAAAAGTTCCGGTTGTTTTCTTTCCAAAAGGTGATCCGAATTTTATCTACGTGTATTTAAAAATGCCGGTGGGTACTAGTGTCGATTACACCGATTCTGTTACCAAAGTGCTGGAGAAAAGAGTAACCCATGTTCTTGATCCAAATGGGAAGCCCAATCCTATTGTTGAAAGTATTATTTCAAATGTTGCAGTAGGTGCATCAGACCCAAGCAGTGGCGACAACAGTACACAACCCAATCTTGGAAGGGTCCAGGTTTCATTTGTTGAATATGCAAAGCGTGATAACAGATCGACAGCCCCATATCTTGATTCCATAAGAAATGCATTAAAAGGAATACCGGGTACACAAATCGCTGTAGCGCAGGAATCCAACGGGCCGCCTACAGATCCGCCAATAAATATTGAAGTGCAGAGCGAAGACTTTAACAAGCTTACTTCCACAGCTAAATTATTAAAGTCGTATTTAGATAGCCTTCAAATACCCGGTGTGGAAGAATTGAAAATGGATGTTGACCTTACCAACCCAGAAATTACACTAACGGTTAACCGTGAGAGAGCATTGATTGAGGGAGTTTCAACCGCACAAATAGGCCAGCAATTACGCACCGCATTATTTGGCAGGGAAGTTTCTAAAATAAAAGATGGGGAGGATGAATATAAGATACAGTTACGCAACAGTGAAGTACAGAGGCGGAGCCTTTCCGAACTCTTAAATACAAAAATAGTATTCCGCGACATAGCTGCGGGTGGAGCAATCAAACAAATTCCAATAACCACATTGGTAGATGTTGATTATACCAGTACTTATGGAAGCATTAAAAGGAAAAATGTAAAACGTGTAATCACTTTATTTTCGAATGTGCTTGATAAATATACTCCCACGGAAGTGAATGCCAAAATAAAGACAGCCATTGATAATTTTCCAAAGTTACAACCTGGCGTTACGATCACACAAACCGGCGAAGGTGCCCAGCAGGCAGAGACAGCAGCTTTCCTCGGTAAAGCTTTGGTAATGGCGCTGATGATTATACTTTTCATTTTGGTAGTGCAGTTCAATTCAGTAAGTAAGTCAGTAATTATTTTAACTGAAATAGTATTCAGCGTTATCGGTGTGCTGCTTGGCTTTGCCATTACAGGAATGCAGGTTTCGGTTGTAATGACTGGTTTGGGGATTGTTGGCCTCGCGGGAATTGTTGTAAAGAATGGAATCTTGGTAATTGAATTTGCTGATGAATTGCGGGCGAGAGGCATGAAGACGAGAGAGGCTGTAATAAAAGCAGGAAAAACCAGAATTATTCCCGTAATGCTTACAGCACTGGCGGCGATACTTGCCTTAATACCATTAGCCATTGGTTTTAATATAAATTTTGTTATGCTGTTTGCTAAGCTGAATCCGCATATATTTTTTGGAGGAGATAGTGCCCAATTCTGGAAACCTCTCTCATGGACAATTATATTTGGATTGGCATTTGCGTTTTTTATGACATTGATAATGGTACCAAGCATGTATATAATTGCCGAAAGACTAAGGCGCCCAATGCGCAGGCATTTTGGTGGCAAATGGATTTCAATGTTAGGCATACCTCCTCTTACTTTTATATTGATGCCATTGATGCTGGTTACGATGTTTATTCACCGCGGGCAAGCAGCAAGAAGAAAAAGAAAGATGGGAAATAAATATGATGAAAAATGGACGGGTAGCTGGTTCTAGAATACCAAAAATTAAAAACTTAAAAACCTGCAGGAATCATTTTTGCAGGTTTTTTTATTAGATTATGCCTAAAGATTCAACTGAAAGTAACCTTTCAAAAGAATTAATAGTTAAGCTGCATAATAAATATAAAAGGGGTTCGTTTAAATTGTAATTCTAACCATTTCTAAATGCTAAACCTATGATCGTAAAAGAAATTGTATGTGAACTCCTTATTGCCACTCACATCATACTTTTTATTCAAACAAAGACTCAGAAGCTAAAACTGTAGAAACTCTAAGTACAGAAACTAATAATACTTTTGTTTCATCCATCAACAATTCAATTTATCATCAGATCAGCAAGGATGATTTTGATGCGTTCGTCAAGGGTTTCAAATTTTGTATATCCCTGAGCTACCTGGTGAAATTTTCTCTCACTCAATTGGATGAAAATGGATGGGAAACCTGTTACATTTAATTGTTTGCATAAAGCAAATTCATAATATGCATGTTCCTTATATTCTTCATCAAGGAGCCTTTCATAAAATTCTTCACCAGGAATATTATATTTTTCAAGCAGCAGACTGTAAGCTTCATCATCGGTAAGATCGCGCCCCTCAAAATGCAAAGCATATTGCAGGTCTGCAGCAAAACTTACCTGCTGTTCCGGAAAATATTCTTTAAAAATACATAATGCGATAGCAGGTTTTTCAGAATTGGGGAACCAGTCGCTTTGATCAGGATGCCTTATATGCCACAGATAATCTTCACCGAATTTTGCACCAGTCAGATTTTCTACTTTTTTGTAACCGCTTTCAATAAATTTAGCAGAAGCAGCTATTGGTACCGGTTCTTCAGGCAGGATTAAACCTCCAGAAAGAACTTCGAACTCCATCATATTTTTATATTCTGAAAAGATTTTTTTTATTTCTTCACTGAAGCCATAACACCATCCGCAATAGGCATCATAACAATATATTAAAGTTGGTTTCATATTTTACTCTTTATTAATTAATCCCACAAAGTCACAGAGTACATTAAATGCTTTTTTTTCACTTTGTGCTCTTTGTGCCTTAGTGGGAAAAACAATATCCCACAAAGCCACAGCGTACACTAAGCTATTTTTTTCTTTTTTCTCTTTGTGCCCTTTGCACCTTAGTGGAAAACAATCCTTCGTTTCTTATAAGTTCAATTCACAAATATACCGTTCAATATATTCCTGTTTTTTCTTGAGTTTATATTGCATAATAAACCGTGGATGAGGCAAAGGAACTATCTTTTTAAAAAAGTTCATTTCAGCATTTAATTTGGTGAGATAAACAAAATGTTTTCCTTCACCGAGGCAAAAGGCAACATCTGTTTGGATTCCAAATTTTAGTTGCTTTTGTAAACAGTCAATTACAAAATTTGGTATACATTTTTCCAATTCCCTTTCGTCATAATAATTTAGATTTTTATTATTTCTTGTAAAACCTAACGGTGAAACAGATGAAATATAAAATCTTCTATAAAACATTTCAGTTCCACCAAAAGCCTCTATCATTTCGTAAACAAACAAGGAACTTAATTCCTGTTTTTTGGGTAAAACATTTTCAATACCACAAACACTTTGCAAGCGAATAGGGTCAGTGAAAGGAATGCCGGTAACACCTCCACCAAACCTGCCTGGGTTAATTCCCAGAATTAAATGGCGCTTTTGATTATCCGAATAATATTTTTGGTAAAATTTTTTACATAGATTGAAAGTAGATGCATCTTTAAACGGATTCATCACTTCAACATCAGCAGGAAGATCAATTTTTAAATCAAGGGAATTAAAAAAAGAAAGAATTTTTTTTGAAAGGATCATGAAGCTTTTTTCAATGCTGGTTTTGATACAGTTTTCACTTCATTAAATTTTTCATCATAATCACTTCTGATGGTATGCAACCAACGATCCCACCATAAAAAGTATAAACCATAATTGCCTTTAAAATATTGATGATGCTGATTATGATTTACAGAAGTATTGATCCATTTACCCAGCCAGTGCCTGCTGAAGCCTTTGGGATATAATTCATAACCCAAATGGCCATATACGTTATAGACGATCATCATGAGGAAGAATACTCCAAGCTGAATAAGCTGAATAGGTATCGTAAACAGAAACACCACAAAGATCCCCGATTCCACAATTGCTTCCAAAGGATGAAATGCATAGGCGGCCCATGGTGAAGGATTAGTGGAATGATGGTGTACCAAATGAAACAACCTGAATAATTTTTTATGATGCATCAGGCGGTGTGTCCAGTAAAAGTAAGTATCATGAATCNNAACCATAGCCAGCCGCAAGTATTTATATCTGTATAAAATCGGGTATGCTTTCGTATTGCAGGATTACCTAATATCAATAAAGGCACTAAAGCAAATATCGATATAGTAATAATTGAATAGCCTATTTCTCTCAGGTANNCTTTATAACTGATCCTATTTCTTAGAAACAGATAAAAAATAATAAACGAAAGTCCGGCTATAAAAAAATACCTTGTTCCGATTCTTTCAATATTAAAAAAATAGTTTGACCAGTGCATAAAATCAGGGTATAAGAATCAATGTGCTTCGAGCCAGTTTTCTCCTACACCAATTTCGGCATCAGCGGGAACATCGTTCGGCAGCAACAAAGCACTCTGCATGCATTCTATGATGATGGGTTTTACCGTATCCACTTCACTCTTGTACGCATCAAATACCAATTCATCATGTACCTGCATGATCATTTTGGACTTAAAGTTTTTATTGATAAATATGTTGTGAATCTTAATCATTGCCAGTTTAATCATATCAGCGGCTGTTCCCTGAATGGGGGAGTTGATCGCATTCCGTTCTGCGAATCCCCTTACTGTAAAATTGGATGAATTGATATCTTTCAGCCATCGCTTCCTGCCCATCAGCGTTTCTACATAGCCGTTGGTCTTGCAGAAATTTATGGTTTCGTCCATATATTTTTGAATATTAGCAAACTGGGTTTTATAATTATCAATAATCTCCTTTGCCTCGGTCCGGGAAATTCCCAGGTTTTGCGAAAGGCCAAAAGCACCCTGTCCGTATATGATTCCAAAGTTGACACTTTTAGCTTTGTACCGCATTTCCTTGGTAACATCTGTTTCTGCCACATTAAAAACTTTTGCTGCTGTGGCAGTATGAATATCCTTTCCGGATTTAAAAGCCTCACACATTGCGGGGTCTCCGCTAATAGCTGCAACAATTCTAAGCTCAATCTGGGAATAATCTGC
>PKYU01000503.1 GCA_003132765.1 Chitinophagaceae bacterium
AATAAAACATTCTCATCTATCAAAACACTTTGTTTAAGAATTATTTCTTTTAAGATGAAATTTGCGTATTCATGAGTTGGAAGTTGGGCATTGGTTCCAAAGGAGTGGGTAAGCAATCTCTCGTCAATCAATTTCAAATCATTTTCTCTTAAGGAAAAGAAATTGGATAAGGAAGAGCTTCTAGTTTGTGATCTAAATTTTGAAATTAGCTTGTATCCTTTTCCAAGAGACACCAGTTCATTTGAAACCCTTTTTGATTCATTAAGCATATCTTCATCTTTCAAATATTTAATATCAAATAGATCTTGACCGGTAAGGTTTTTATTATAAAATTTTTTTAATCTTGAATCTGTTGAACATAGAACTATAGGAAAATCGGGCAAAGTTCCTTCTGTTGCCCTTACTCTGATTTCTTGAGCTAGCGTCATTGCTCGATATTCAGCTTTTTCACCATTATTAGTTATCAGATCAAGTCTTAAATCCAATATCAAACCATCAATGCTATTGCCTCTAAATTTTTTAATTTGATTTGCAAATGANNGGATTTTTAATTACTATTTGTAATTCTTTATTTTCACTTTCTAATAATTTTGGTATGGATTCGGTATCTGCGATATCTTCGTCATCCAGGTATAAGTACTTTATTTTCATATAAGTTCTATTTCTTTTTCAGTTGCTTCAGGAAGTTCAATTCTAAAACAGGTAACAAATCCTTTAGGTGCAGTTATAAGTTGAATCTTGCCTCCATATGCTTCGATAATATCATTTACGATTTTAAGTCCCAAGCCCGTTCCTAAAATTTCATCTTGTTCATTGGCAAAATGCCCTGCAGGTGATGCAGTAGTGAAAAAAGCATCAAATATTTTGTCTTCAATTTCTTGCGGTATTCCATCGCCGTTATCGGAAAACTCGATGTAAATTTTATTTTTTTCATGACCGGCCTTAATATTTATTTTTCCTTTAGTCTCAGCTCTCCTAATTGCCTTTTTTGAATTTGTATAAAGATTAAACAATATTGAAACTAACTCTGAAGGATGCATTGAAATAGAATACAGGTCAGTTCCTTTGATATCAGGGTCTTCAATTGAAATTGAATTTTTTCTTGAGTCTGGCGCTATAATTTTAGCANNGATAACGTTATCAGAAACAGCTTTATCAAAATAAGATGCATAGATTTTAAGTGTTGTTACATTCTTATAAAGTTGATCAATCTCTTTACCTATGCTGGTTTTAATAGAAGTCTTTTTACTTAACAACTTTGTTTTTGCTTCAAGTGTTGTAATATAGTGCCGTATTTCATGAGTAAATTCGGCGATGACTAGCCCTAAGCTGGCCAGTACTCTTAACATGGCTAACTCTTCAATTAATTTGCTTTCTGCTATATCTTGTTCTACTATTGCTTCTTTAATAGTTTCCGAAAAAGTTCTTAATTTTAAGATAACTGCTTTGCTGTTTTTGGGGTCTTTTTCGAGTAATGAAGCTGCCTCAGCAATTTTTCCTGAAATATCTTTAATTACTTCATTTGGTTTTTGTTTCTTTTTATTCCAATTTTTTTGACCAGCAGTTTGTTTTGTTCCACGCACTCTCGCAATTTCCATTACTGATGCTATTATAGTTCTAAAAATAAAATTTTGAAGCTCCTTAAATGCTTCGTTCTCCTGTAACCCTTCTCGACTTGAGGTTTCTTCTAGCAAGCCTGATTCCTCAGTTACTTCAACGAATCCAAAAAAATTATTATTACCATGTGCTGGCAAAATAACCCTTTTCCTTACAGATTGATCTAATCTCAACCAGTCAAAAAATGGTTCTCCATATGGAAGAACTCTAAATCCATTGTTATATAAACGAATACCACCTACTTCATCAGCTAATTCTTGAAGTGTTGTTTTTTGCTGAGCTGGTATAAAATCATTATGGTAGATAAAATAATATGCCTTAAAATGGATATTTTTAATATTTTCAAATGCTTTTTTATTTTCCCTATCTTTCCCTATTTTATCACTCTTGTTAATTCCTAATTTCTTGCTTTCAACGGTATATATTGCGTTCCCTTTTTTATCAACATAACCTTCANNTAAGATCTTCATTTGCGATTGGTATTTTTTTATTACCAATTAATTTATTAAAGCTTACTTTAAATCCTGGATCGGAAGTTTCATTTTTCCTCTTTTTTTCGTCATGTTTAACTCCTTTTGATAAAGGATAAGGTTGAATTATTGCAGTTACATAACGAAAGATTCTTTTTATCGCGGGTTCTCTCCATTCATCTCTCAAATTTTCGATAATTAATCTTGTTCCAGTTTCTTTTTCTTTTGGTATCTCTTCTAGTTTATTATTTATTCCAAATAAGTTTTTGTCACCCACATAACTATCCCAGTCTATTACCAGCTTCAGCGCATTTTGTGATTGTTTTGTCTGGGTAATTATTGTTAGCTTACGCCCCAGCCTTTGTACAGCAAAGCGACCAATACCTTTCCGACCTGCTTTTTTTCTTTGGTATATTAAAGTGGTGGGATTATGAATTTTTGTTGTCGAAGAAATTCTCATAAATCCGTGGATCAGTTCTTCCCTTGTCATTCCAACTCCATTATCATCAAGGATTAAAGCACCTCCTTCTTTGTCTGAATTTTCGAATGTTATTTCGACATTTTGAGCATCTGCATCATAGGAATTTTTAACTAACTCAGAAACCGCTGTTTCTTGCCTTGCAACTAATTCTTTTCCTAATCTATCAACAACACCAGCATCAACGGTAAATCTGGCATTATTTTTATCAAAATATGCTAATTGTGATGATAATTCAAGAATTTTTGAATAATTACTTGGTTCCTTAGCAAGAATTTCTACTAATTGTTTTCTTATTTTATCTTCAGATGCCAAATGGTTTATTTGTTTTGAGTAAATATACAAAATCAAATAACTCTACTCCTCCCTCTCAAAATCTCTTTCATTATTGTGCGACTTACTTCTCAATTGTTGCAATTCAAATAGGTTAAGCTTACTATTTTCCAACTCGAACTGTTCCTTGCCTGCAAAAAAACCTTCCAAATAGTTATTGCTGGAGATATGATTTTTAGAAAGGGCATTTAATAATTTCGGCTCATATTCAGACAGAGTGTAGCCGTTATTAAATGCTTCTACGTATTGTTTTTCTGAATCCATGATTTGTTATTTAAAAATTGTTCTGAGCATGTTTTTCTATGTATTCGTTGATTGAATTAACATCATACAATATGAGTTTTTTCTCCGGCTGACTAAAACGTATTTTACCCTCGTCTCGAAATTTCTGCAGAGTTGTTTTAGAATTAATGCGTAGCATACGCATGGCCTCTTCCGACGAAATCCACTTGTCTTCTTTTATACCATTTTTTTCCTTTACTCTTTTTACAACCTGTTCAATCAGTGCATAGAATGCCTGATCTTCTAAGCATATAACTTCCATACTTGTAATTTTTCTGTTTTAAATACATATGGCCTACCGATAGTTTTTTTCTTTTGCAAGATTGCATTTATAAGGGGAAACGATAGTCTTTCCCTTATAAACGCATCTTGACGAAGGTTACACCCCCGTGCCCCCAAAAATCCAATGAAGATGCAGAAGACATTAAATACTTTCTTCCGTCTCAGGACTAAACTCCTCATCAATATTCTCATCGTTGCCCTCTTTATTTTCATAATCATTGTTATTTAATTCTTCAGCGACAATGTCATTATCATAATCTTCGTTAGCCTCGACTCTTTCAATTTCCTTGTTATCATTAGCACTTCGAATTTCTGAGAGCTCATCCATTAATTTTTGTTCATTTTTATCAAGGTTCACAGAAGTACCTTTTTTTAAGGCATGTTCAGCGATGGTTCTTTTTAAATCTTTATTTCTGCCATCCCGGATTTTTTGGAGCTCTTTTAATCCAAAATCCTGGTTTGCTTTTACTCGGTCTAGAACCTGCAGTTTGGTTTTATCAAAACCTAAGCGATTAGTGCGAAACTTGGTTTTTCCTTCAAACTTTACGCCCTGAAAAGAACCATTACGGAAATAGGGTTCGTGGCCTAGGTCTTTAAGTTGTGAAAGAAAATGCTTTTGAGATTTAGAGTTTAAATAGGTTTTCTCAAGGCATTCTAGCAAAGCTTGTTTGTTAGTCTGTCGTTCTGCTTTTATTGTTTGAATTATGGATTGTTTTGCTAATCGTTTATTTTTCCCATGCTCTGGTAGAGAATTAGCCAGTTCTTTAGGATATTTTTCTCTTTGATACTTATCAAGCGCCAGTTTGATAGAATGAAGCTTTTGCTTGCTAATCCTGCTAGAACGGCCATTAAGCTGTGTGCCTGAGACTGAAATATGCAGGTGGATATGTTCTGAATAATGTACAGTGCCAGCATATAAATTATTTAGTCCCCGTTCTTCAATAAATTTTTTGGCAATATCTTTTAATAGCTTATCATTAATATGTTCTTTATCCTTAATCGAAAACGAAATAATCGTATGAAAAAGCTTAACACTATCCTTTCTGTGTACTAACCTGAATGACTCATTTTCCTTAAATTCTTTAATCATTCCATTTATTGATCGGGAACGTATATTGTGTCGGATAATGAATTTATTCTTATCGGTTTTAAGTTGCTCCTGTTTACCTGGGCTTACACTTTTTATCCTTTCCCGAAAGACGTACTTATACATATAATTGACCAGTTGGCCTGTATTAGATTTTCTAGAAAGTGTTTTAATAATCACTATTTGCTATTTTAGTAATGAAAAGAATTCAAGAACTCTTTTTTCAATTAATGAAGCTTGATTTAAAAGCTGACCACCTATTGGCTCTGCTAATCCATTTTCTTCTGAGATGGCCAGTAAAGTATTATGATGCATAATTACTAATTCTCTGATTTCGCCAATGGCTACATGATCAACAATACTTTTTTTATTTAAGAGGGCGGATTGCTTTATATAATTAGGCGGTGTAGTATGATATTTTGATGCTTCACTATTTATAATTTCTGCTTCTTTGAAATTGAAAAAGATTTCGAAGGATTTGCTTTCCTTACGTTTAATTTTTTTATATTCCTTTCGAAAGTCAGACCAATATCGTTTTTTTGCAATCTCTATTAGCTCATCATTTCCATTTTCCAAAACCCCTTGCTTGTCAAGAAAAGAATAAATTGTGCTGCCTTTTTTAATTTTTCTTTTCACAACTAGTCAAATGATATAAGTGGTGGTTCATCAAATGGAATCTTTCGTTCAGATACATATGGCGGAATTTTTGTCCGGGAATTGTATATAAAATGCTGGTAGTAAGGATGGATACGCATTTTCAGGGGTAAAGATGAATTGATAAGGACAATAGCCTCTTTGTTCATGCGAATTTCAGAAGCCTCCATTAGATAAGCTTGTCTCTGATTGCCTTTTTCATCTATAATTGTCCTTTTTCCAATGGTTTCCTGTAGTTCCCTGCATGTTTCCAAATTTTGCCCGGGCAGGTATACACGGCTACAGGAATTGCTCTTAATTGCATAAGATTCAGCCTGAGAATATTTCATCTGTAGCATCTTTTCGTCCTGAATTAAGCCCATGCAGCCAACCCGATATTTTCTGCAATTACTGAACACAAGCCCTAGATCCAATTTCATTGTAATCATCTCATCAATCAGAAAAAAAATTGGGTTTTCGCTTTTATCCGGTATTCTTGAAAGCACTTCTTTAAAGAGCATACCAAATATTAAAGCCGAAAGAGGAGCTAGGAAATTAACCTGGTTTAAAGGAATACACAAATATAAAATGCTTGGTATTGTCCTAAAGGTTGCAATGTCGAAAGTATTTATTGACGTACAGCGGGCTACGACTGGTGACTTAAATAGTTTCGTAGCCGTTAAGGCAGTTGAAAGTATCGACAACCGCGTTTTTTCTGGAATTGCATTTAAAGTTTTATAGCTGCGTATAAGCTTCTCATCTTTCGTTTTAATAAAAAGCAAGTCTATCTTGCCTGGTTCAGCCATGTAAGTTTCTAATAACAAAACAACATTAACCATATTCTTATGTTCTTCTTTACCATAAAAAAACAGATACTGCATAAACAATGATAAAATCATCTCACTTGAAGAAGACCAGTATGGATCGCTCTTTGACACTACGTCTGAATTTTTGATTAGAATATGGGAAGCTTTGTCAAAGTCGTCAATACAATTACAAAGCGCCATGAAGTTGAACCCATCCGAAGTATCAGTAAGATCAAAAGAATAAATGTTGCGCTTTTTTATTTGACTTAAATATCCGCTGCTCAATTTGCAGTTCTCAGAACTTATATCCAGAATAACAATAGATGAATTACTACGCGAAAGTGTAAAAATTGAGCTTAATAGGACTGCCGAAGATTTTCCGGACCCCGTATTTCCTACGATCAGAGAATTTCGGAAAGATTGCTCAATTGTAGTGGCTCGCAAACCACCAGCTAAGGAAAAGCCTTTATTGAAGATGCTTAAATGTTCGCTTGCATTTCCAAATTGGGCTTGAAATGATGATTCACTATTAATTGTATTGCTATATATTATAGCGATCAGAACAATAAAAACCAAAATAATTAAATAAATCATTTTTCAGTTAATTTAAAGGTTAGTTCGCCTAGTTTAATGAGAATGGTACCAATGATTTTGCAACACCAGGCAAAGACCAATGCACAGATTTTTAGAAGCAAAAAAAGCAATGAACTAAGAGCATGAAGAAACGAAAATCCTATCGCTTGCTTAGTCATAGGGAATAGTATGTATTGTTTGCCTGTATGATAACATTTGAACCTCCTTCCTTTAATAAACTTTTGTATATCTCCACCATTGCATTAAATAGTTGGTCGTCCTCCCGGTTCTTGGGCTGGTAAACGAATACTGTTGTTATACCATTAAGATGATCTGGTAGCAGATGGGTATTTTGAAATATTTTTTTAATCTCCTCCGGATTTTTATAAAGAAGGTTTCTGGTATTTCTTGCGTATACATTTAAAAATGTAGAATTCTCAAAAAGATTAGAAAAGCATATTAGCACTTTCTTTTTGCAATTACTTTGCGCCAAAACTTTCAGCTCATTGCATACAGAATGAAAGCATTCCGAATTATTTAAAAATGAGGAATCAGGGTTTGCATTTGCTTCGGATNNCAATTCAAAATCAACTTCTCCCTAAACAGTGGTTCATGTTTTATGTTTCTGTTTTCACTGGTAGCTTCATCAGGTAAATAAAAAGTGGTAACAGGTACCAGAGACAAATCTTTTATTTCAGAATATCTGAAATTTGCGCTCACATTTTTATTTTCTGAGAGGTTAAATAGTTCAAGGATTGATTGGGCCTGCGGACGTAAAATATGGGGATCAGTTACATCATTTATGAGATCAATGTAACACCCTTGTTCATGAGAATTATTATTACATGCGCTTACTATAAAAATTGAAAAGATAATAAAAGTGAGTTTCATCTTTTTTGTTTTATGTTATTAAATAAATCAGAGAAATAAAGTTTGAAATCAGTATTAATTAGTTCACCAAAAAAGACCGGGCAGCCTTCATCAGTCCTATATTCTACATTAATGCCTTCATAATGATTGATGATCTGTTGTGCTAATGTCAGCAATCTATTTTCGTTGTTACAGGCATATTCCTGTTTATGAATAGTGAAGCCTGAATCTGCTGANNCTTACATATATCTTTATATTCATGCTCGACCTTTCTTAACTCCTTTGTTTTTTCTTGGTAATCTTTTTGTTTCTTTTTTTCATTATCACTCTGCCAGTATTTTACCTCAAACGCTAAAGCCACAAGGAAAGAAACAAAGCTTATTACAACGAAAGGCCAGGGACTAAAGCTCATTGTTGAAGAAGTGCTGCTATTTAAATCAAT
>PKYU01000349.1 GCA_003132765.1 Chitinophagaceae bacterium
TCTTTTAGAAATGTATAGCTAAGTGGCCCCTTTGCAAAAAAATAAATCAAACTCTTTTGGAGATTTTTATTAAACTGAGAATACGAATATTCGAATCCTTTGCATGGGAACGGTCCGTAAAGATTGCACTGAAGGAAGATGAAAGATACTTGCGCCAATATGGGAATTATTGAATAGAATTAATTTTCCCTTTCAATTTTTTTTCCCCTCTTCTTAACATAAAAAGACATGATAACAAGAAATAGGATGCTTGCTATCGCAGCTTCGAGAATTATACTCAAAGTTGAACGATTATTAAATCCAAAAAGGTCAAATCTTTTGAATAGAGAGATAATTAATATAAATACAACAAAATAAATTAGACTGCTGAAAATATATTTAACCATGATAAAGTACATATTAAAAACTAGTCCACCCTGATAGCCTTAGATTGCCATTAAGGACTTACACACTATAAATCTATAACAAAAATTCGATTTCTACCAGGCGGCCTTGGTTTACATAATAGTAGTTCGACTAGGCTGTAAATATTGATGTAAGAACATATTGCTACATTACCCCGCTCCTGCCCACAAAACTCTAATTACCCATGAACCAATGGAAAATGACCTCCGACACGCCAATACTTGTTAATTTCACTCATTTATAGCTACTGTTCCTGCCTGTTCAGCTAATTACCGAAAGTCCGGTCATTATAAAGATGTACCTTTGAATCAGGAAAGGTAAAGTTCTTACAAAACGAATAAAATTTTTCAAAATGAAAAAGTTATTAGTGCTATCAGCAGCCTTATTCATAGTTGCTTCAACAGTACGTGCGCGGAACATCATCGCGCCAGAAAAAAAAGAATTTAATACCGGGAATACGCTCACCATGGTTACTCATCTTCTCGTAAACGAATTGATGAATGATTCAAATCATCTACAGGGAAATGGCGCCTATGCTGCTCTTCCGGTGTATGAATCCCTAATCCCGAAAGATGTGGTTGATAAGTTAGTCACCAAGTACGGGGCCAAACTTTATGATATTACTGCTATAAAGGAAGCGGATAATCAGGTTGGGTATTTGGTAAGATTAATCCAGGATGGAGGACAATTTGCTTTCCAGAAAGTAACAGACCTTTAGTGGTGATCAATTAAAGGCATCCATAACTTTGAATCCTTACCGCATTCTGAGAATTTTATTTCAGAACAGGTAAATTTTTGGTTCATTATAGGAACGACAGATGAAATAATTAAGTTGTAATTACCCGAAACAACATTTTGTATTTCAAAAAACCATCTTCGTCTGTTACGGTGCCCTGCAACCTCCGAGGACTTTATACAACAAGATGTACGGATATCCGACATACAGGATTACTAGAAAAAAATAGCACGGCTCAATAGTTATGAAACGACTTTTAATTTCTTCGCTGTTTGAAAATTATTAGGAATGAATTTTTTTGAGGGACCCTTCCCATTTTTTGGGTTTAGAAAATATAATTGCAGCATTTACTTGATTTATTCTCTTTCAACCTGACCATTCGGGCTTTTACAATTTGGTTGGCGAAGCATACATTAGCTGGGAGTTCGCCTTTTAATACTTCATTTGGTGTCAGCCCTTTCAGTACATCATGTGGACGATTCCTGTAGTCCTCAACAGCCTGGTGAAGGTGACTAACAAGTTGCTCGAAATTGGCAATCTCTTTATGGTAAAGAAAATGGTATTTAATCTGTTTATTGGCAGCTTCGATCATGGAATTAGAATGAGTAATCGTCTTTTGGGCTATAAGATGTGCTATTTCAGGTGATTGGCAAGCTTTCAAGAACTTTGTAGCCTCTCCATGATTCTCGCTACCATCATCTGTGATTAGACTGCAATGCCCAATTCCAGATCGGGCCAGGAAATTATGGTAGACATATTTTAGGTTCTCCAATGAGTATTGTGCTTTGTGTTCTCGGGCACATCTGTAGGACAGTATTGCTCGTGAGAAATTATCCTGGACCAGATAGATAAATGCTCTTGTATTATCCTTCAATGTGAGAACAGTTACATCCGCATGAATGATTTCTAATGGCTTAGAGGCTCGGATGCCAATTTGGTGGTTCTTTCTGCGACTGATGTCCTTTGATCTTTCCAGTTTCAATAATTTCACATATTTGTAAAAGGTACCGGAGCTTAAAAATGATACCCCATCCCTTTTTATTTGATGGTAAACAGAGATAAGTGGCCAGTGCAAAAACCGGGCTTCAGCACAATAAGATTTAATGATGGCTATTTCTTTTTTCAGCAATTGTGAAGGATGCCTGATGATGCATAAGTCATAAATGGATGAAGAACAGGAGAATTTTTTCCCAAGTTTTGTATAGGATTTAAAATCAATGTCCAAATACTTCAATGATTTCCTTAAACCCATAACCTTGGAAACTTTAAGGATATTGCCAGCAACAGCCATCTTTATTGAAGATAGCCCAGCTGCAATTGCTGCCGAATTCTTTTTGAGGAAATCTTTTATGGCTATTACCCGGAGCAAAGCTCTATTTATTTTAAGTAGATTTTTATTCTGATTTATGAGCTGAAGGGTAAGAAACAAGTTTTTATTTTCCTGGTACCAACCAAATCCAAAAGAATCCTGAAAATCCCTATGAACCCAATCAAATCGTGTTGACCGGGGTATGGCCTGCAACAAGTTATCCGGTAGGCAGTTTAGATGAAAAGCGATGAGCACAAAAGGGTGGTAGGATGTTTTGTGGCGATGCAGTTCCATTGAAAATAGGTTCATTAATAATATAAAAAGAAAAATCGGCTTCAAATTAATGGTAAAAGCCAAGATGCTTTAAAAATTTGTATAACTTTAGTAATCAACGCAGTCGGATTTCCGGATGCCCTATTGTATAAAGTTCGTGGAGGTTGCAAGGCACAAAAAGAAGACTCGAATTCAGTCACAGAGCCACAGTTAAGAGTCAATTATTTCGAGATTAGGAAGATTTTTTAGATGACGAGTTACATTTATTAAGGGTGGCTTAATTATGATAACAGAACATCGGCGGATATCCCTAATTCACGATGAAACATTTTTGCAAGCTCCAAAGTAAGAGGTTTTCGTTTATTGAGAATTGCTGAAATGTATCCTTTAGTGCCTACTTTACCAACAAGGTCTTTATTTTTTAATCCTCTCTCCTCCATTTTCAATTTGATTGCTTCAATGGGATCAGGTGAAGGGACAGGATATTTTTTATCTTCGTATTCCTTGATCAATAAAAGAGCCACTTGTAAGAGTTCACCTTCCGGAGTATTAGGTTTAACTTTTTTCTCAAACAGTTTATCAGTCCATTCGAGATAGGCTTCGTAATCTTTTTTTGATTTTAAAGTTTTTAATTTCATGATTTTTTCTTTTTAAATTTTACAGCCAGCACATCTATTTTATCATATTCCGCATGTGTGCCAAACCACTTCACTTGGATCGCTTTATATTCAAAAACCATTCGTACTACCAAGCGGGATTTGTTTCCCATTATATTAAATATTACCCGGTCATCTCCGACCAAACTAGTGCTCCCATATACTTTCTTAAGTTCATTAAAATTTTTAAAATCCGATTTTAATAATTCATAGTACCATTCCTGTAAAGCTATTGCAGCTTCCGGATATTTTATACAATAATCTAATAATGTTTTGCGTGCAATGATATTAAACACTGAACAAAGATATGAAAAGTTTTCTAATGGTAAACTTATTGATTGAAGGTATTTTTAACTCCTGTACTGAAATATTTATTCTTTGATCAAATTATCCAGAAGGATTGAAAATATTATTGTTTGTTATGATTTAGTATATTTACTGATTAATAAGCTCTTATTCAGCCTGCGAACAGAAAGGAGAAAAAAATAAATATTCTGTTGCAATATCTTGGACTAGAAATAATTAAGAACCATTGGTTCGTTCAGTCATGGCAAACAAATATATTAGAAACCACTATCAGAAAATATTAAACCATCATCTTTTCAATGATTAGGACACAAACTTAAGCTGCAACCTCCATGAACTTTATACAACAAACTGT
>PKYU01000284.1 GCA_003132765.1 Chitinophagaceae bacterium
GTAAAGATTCTGTCGAATTTGAATCTTAAAAATGCTTAGAATATTGAATCATAGGATGTTCAAAGGGGATTGTTTCCCACTTCTAGTTATTATCCAAATAGCGTATTTGAAATGGAGGTTCTCATCCTGCGCCATCTGAAATCTCAAGATCTTTATATAGATCAGACGGCCAATGGTCGATAATGAAACCATTCAAAGATGGATTTTCAGGTATGCTGTGATGATTGAAGTCAGGGAACCTAATAATCCTACTGTGTATATAGGAATTGAAAAGTGTACCACATTGCGGTTGAAAAGTGTACCACTTTAGCGGCAAATTAACCTGTCTCTTTGTAGGTAAAAAAGGAACATAAATTCATGCTAGAAGTGGAAACAAATCATCAGATCATATTATTTTATTTTAGGGGTTGACTCAGTATTAGAAAAATTGCAAAAAAATTAAAGATCCATCGGGATACCGTTAAGGCTCGAATAGATCAGTATGAACAATTTAAAGCTTCCCCGATCAGCGACCAGGATAAGCCACAATCGTTATTAAACAAGTATCTGAAAACCGGGTCGGTTTATAACAGTTCGACCCGAACCAAGCGCAAGCTTTCGGAAGATATCATTGCAATTATAAATAACAGGTTAATTGGGTAGGGGATATGTATTCTTCAAATGCGGATTAAATGAACTGATTTTTGAGCTATACTTCAGCCTTAGCAGCTGCCGGGCAATTGGAGATATTTTTAAGGCAGGTGTGTGGGTGGGAGTTATAGTTGTTGTTGCAATAGTTGGTTTGATTATTTACCTGGTTACCCGGGGAGGTTCCAATAAGAGTTAAAGCGTAGATTATTTGTAAATATTTTCATTAATTGATAAGGTTAATCCGTAGCACTACAAAAATTTGCTTTTTTATGCTTATTTTTTTTAAAAATTTTGTAGTCCGCAAAATAATTATTAAAATCATTTCTAACTTTTGTAGTATAGGCTAATGAATAATCAATTACGGCTTTGTGCCAATCACTATTTTGCGCAAATAAAATTAAATCGTCAGCGATGCATGAGCCTTGGCGCCCACTGCTCCTAAGATAGGATGACGCAATTATTATCGCCATATCTTCCATAACGCTACAAACCTTTCTAAAATCATTTTCAATTAATTCAAAATTAATTCTGTCCTTTGTCGGCTGCATTTCCTGCATCACATTGGGATGGTCATGAAATATATTAACGCTTAATTGAGCAGGGGAAATATTCTGCATTCTTTTTTGTATTGAAATAATTCTTTGCGCTTCGGATTCCCAAATTGGTTGGTGTATAGTGATGTAAGGAAGAAGGGATGATGGGGATGCCTGTTTCATATCAATAAACATATATTTTTTTGCATCTTTCACTTTTTGAATCAGGAAAAGAAATCTTTCTATTCCAATACTACCCGTCCCAGCAATTCTAAAACAAACATCCAACACTTTATAATGATTTGGAGGCGCATTATTTGATTTCATCCATGGAGTGAAATTTTCTATAAGTTCTTTTTTTAAGTCCTTATTAATTTTCAATTGTTTATGCAATCTCTTATCAAGTAGTAATTTGTCCTTAATAAATTTTGCTTTTTCTTTCAATAATTCTTTCTGAGTTCTATTACTTACTACGTTGAGAAATTTCTTCACAATTCCGGTAGCAGTCTGCGGCTCAATGTAACGGGCATTGCCTTCAAAAAGCGTTTTTGTCAAAATATCCAGAAATATATTGACCGCTTTTAAAGCTTCTTTTTCTGTTATTTTTAATGAATCAAAAGCAAGAAGTATACTTGTTGTCATTCTAATAATATCCCATAATAAAGGACCTAAAATCGCCTCATCAAAATCATTTAAATCAAAATACACCAAACGGTTATCGCCTTTATAACTGCCAAAATTTTCCACATGTAAATCTCCACAAAGCCAGGAAACCGGAGAAGTGGGAAGTACATTAATATTATTCAAATCTTCGTAGAAAATGTGGCAGGTACCTCGAAAAAAATGGAATGCATTTTCTGACATCAACCTATATTTAAAGGATACAAGTTCGGGCTTAAATGTAGTGTTGAACTTAAGAATTCTTTCTGTTATATCGTGCATAATAATCTTTAAAGTAATAAAAAGTAAAATGAAATTACTTGTACTGGTATAAAAGTATCGTTTAAAGTTTACAAAGGGGTTTGTAAGTAGTTACTCTTTTTTTTGGACAAATAATTATGTACAAAAAACTAACATGAAATACAAATATTATTTAATCAGGTATAATATCTGCTTGAATAGGGATTTTCTTATCAAATAACTTCTTTAAAAAGAATATTTTTAAAATTGATGTTGTAGAATTTGAATCGCCATTGTATTATGATGCAGGATGCAGAATTTTACATTTTATCGGACAAAGACTGGAAACCTTTTGCTGACAATATCCCTTTTGCTATGCATTGCAACCTCCACGAACTTTATACGACAAGTTGTACAGATATCCGACATACAGGATTACTAGAAAAAAACAGCACGGCTCAATGGTATTGAAACGATCTTTTATTTTCTTCACTGTTTGAAAATTATAAGGAATGATTTTTTTTGAGGGACGCTTCCTATTTTTGGGGTTTAGAAACTATAATTGCAGCATTTACTTGATTTATTCTCTTTCAACCTGACCATTCGGGCTTTTGCAATTTGGTTGACGAAGCATACATTAGCAGGGAGTTCGCCTTTTAATACTTCATTTGGAGTCAGCCCTTTCATTACATCATGTGGACGATTACTGTAGTCCTCAACAGCCTGGTGAAGGTGACTAACAAGTTGCTCGAAATTGGCAATCTCTTTATGGTAAAGAAAATGGTATTTAGTCTGTTTATTGGCAGCTTTGATCATGGAATTAGAATGAGTAATCGTCTTTTGGGCTATAGGATGTGCTATTTGAGGTGATTGGCAAGCTTTCAAGAACCTTGTAACCTCTCCCTGATTCTCGGTGCCATCATCTTTGATTAGGCTGCAATGCCCAATACCAGATCGGGCCAGGAAATTATCGTGGACATATTTTAGGTTCTCCAATGAGTATTGTGCTCTGTGTTCTCGGGCACATCTGTAGGACAATATTGCCCTTGAGAAATTATCCTGGCCCAGATAGATAAATGCCCTAGTATTATCCTTCAATGTGAGAGCAGTTACATCAGCATGAATGATTTCTAATGGCTTAGAGGCCCGGATGCCAATTTGGTGGTTCTTTCGGCGACTTATGGCCTTTGATCTTTCCAGTTTCAATAATTTCACTTACATGTAAAAGGTACCCGAGCTTAAAAATGATGCTCCATCCCCTTTTATTTGATGATAAACAGAGATAAGTGGCCAGCGCAAAAACCGGGCTTCAGCAAAATAATATTTAATGATGGCTATTTCTTTTTTCAGCAATTGTGAAGGATGTCTGATGATGCATAAGTCATAAATGGATGAAGAACAGGAGAATTTTTTCCCAAGCTTTTTATAGGATTTAAAATCAATGTTCAAATACTTCAATGATTTCCTTAAACCCATAACCTTGGAAACTTTAAGG
>PKYU01000554.1 GCA_003132765.1 Chitinophagaceae bacterium
TCTTTACAATTAGATCCCTGCGTAATTGATATTCAGCTTTTGTTTTTTCAAAATAATCAGCCGGAAGGTCTACAGCCGCTTCCCCAGCAATTTGTCCGAAAGAAGGAGGGCTCAGCCGTGCCTGAGCAAATTTTAATACTGTATCGATGACGCTCTTATTTTTGGTTACCAGTGCCCCTATCCTTGCCCCACAGGCGCTGTACCTTTTGCTGATCGTATCCACCATCACCACATTTTCGTCTATCCCACCAAGTTGCAAAGCAGAGTAATGTTCGCCTTCATAACAAAATTCCCGATAGGCTTCATCGGAGAACAGATATAGGTTATGCTTTTGCACTAATGTTTTTAATATTTCCAGTTCCTTCCGGCTATATAAATACCCGGTTGGGTTATTAGGATTACAGATCATTACCGCTTTGGTTTTTTCTGTAATCACTTTTTCAAATTCTTCAATAGGTGGTAATGCAAATCCATTTTCAATAGTAGAGGTTATGGGTATCACATGCACTCCGGCAGTAACCGCAAAGCCATTATAATTCGCATAAAATGGCTCCGGGATTATCAACTCGTCACCGGGATCCAGGCAACTCATGAACCCGAATAAGATGGCCTCACTTCCGATTGTTGTAATAATAATATCCCGGTAATCAACTTCGATATTTACAGATTGATAATACTTTACCAGTTTCCCCCGGTAACTCTCATTACCGGCACTATGGCTATATTCCAAAACTTTAAAGTCAATATTGCGCACCGCATCCAGCATCTTTTTGGGAGTTTCAATATCCGGCTGGCCAATATTAAGATGATAAATTNNAGGTAACATATCACAAATATAAGATGAGCCAACAAACTTTTGAAATAATAGAAACGAAGAACGATTCTAATTGTGGATAAAAAATATCTGCAATTAAATACATTATTTTTTCAATTAAAATCTATGGTATTTGGTGCATAGGTGCAAGCTGTTTTTTTAATAGAGACAAACAACTTTCAATTCTATTGAGCCGCAGGCATCCCGGTACCCATCATATAGGCGTCAGGAGATTTAGGATAATACCTGTAAAGCGTATAGCAAGGAAAGGATGTTTAGTTGTCTCGATATTGAAGTTTTGTATTTTATTGCCACGGCTTTTAAGCCGTGGATGATGTGATAATTCAATGGGCTTTAGCCAAACCAAATATTTGGACTAAAGCCTGCTAAACAAATTTGATTCCACTACCTGAAGGTCGTGGCAATTTGTTTGGGCAATCCGCTTAGTCAATCAATTATGCCTTGATCACTGAAAAATCAATTCTTAACCTGACGGTATTTAGATAGCCATTGGGAGTTAGTAGAATATTTAATAAAAGATATCAGCATATATTCAGATGGAACTATAACCAGAAGCCAATAGCATAAATTATTTGAACTTAAAATACCTGATCCTAAAAATCTATAACATCATTACCTTCATTGTAAATAAGATTACTTTGAAATTGATTTCAATATGGCTGCTTATTATTAGTTTATTGATTGACCTTCCATCCATGGGTCAAAATAAAATCACCCTGAAATCCCCCGACGGCAAATTGCTTTTTTCCTTTACACTTTCTCACAAAACAATGAATTACTACGTGATTTATAAAGGAACTACCATTATCAATCAATCCCCACTGAGCCTCGAATTTGAAAATGACCATTTTGCAGTTAACATTAAAATGAATAAACCGGTTTTTCGGGATACTACCGAAGATTATGATCTCGTGGTTGGAAAAACAAAAGAGGTACATACGATCTATAAAGAAGTAATCATCCCATTGGAAGAAATGGAAAGTCCCTTTCGGAAAATAAACTTCATTGTGCGGATATTCAATGAAGGAATCGCATTCCGGTATCAATTAACTGCTCAACCTTCAATAGACTCATTTACTTTACTGGATGAAAAGACTACTTTTAATCTGGCAGGTAACCCATTGGTGCATGCACTGTTTTTGCCAAATTACACCTCATCTCACGAAGGGGAATACACGCATGTATTGTGGAATGATATTAAGCCCGATACATTGATGGATATTCCTGCCTTATTTGAGTTTCCGGATAAGATCTATATGGCCATCACAGAAGCCGAATTGCTTGATTATGCAGGAATGTATTTATCTAAACATGGCAACGTATTGGAAAGCAAATTATCTCCGTTACCCCACCAGGTAGCTATAAAAGTAAAGGCTTTATTACCTCATTACAGTCCATGGCGGGTAATACTTATCAGCGATCGTATCGGAGACCTGGTGGAAAGCAACATCATTACTACCCTCAATGAACCCTGCAAAATAAAAGATGTAAGCTGGCTGAAGCCCGGCAAAACAACCTTTCCCTGGTGGAATGGAAATGTAGTACCTGATACAATTAATGCACCTGGAAATAATTTTGTCACCNNTATCATACGGTGGTGGAGTATGGTTTGCATCAGTGGTATGTAGATGATGGGGTTGGCTTCCAGCCCGGACCTCATGCTGACGTTACTACACCTGTTCCTGGCTTAGATATGAAGGAAATCTGCGATTATGCCCAAAAGAAAGGTGTGGGCATCAGAGTCTGGGTTCATTTTTACGCACTGTATCCCAAACTTGACAGCGCTTTCACCATATTTGAAAAATGGGGAATCAAAGGAATGATGGTTGACTTTATGGATCGGGACGACCAGGAAATGGTCAATATGCAAACGGAAATATTACAGAAAGCAGCGGCTCATCATTTGCACATTCAATTTCATGGCGCATATAAACCTACAGGCCTGAACAGAACTTACCCGAATGAATTTAC
>PKYU01000596.1 GCA_003132765.1 Chitinophagaceae bacterium
CCTTTTGACGAACAACTATTCCCAAAAAATAAATTTTCTATGGTATTCCTTCATCAGCAGCTAATAGAATTTTTCTTATTCGGCATAGCCAGCCTCAAAGGGTATAAGTTAATATTAAAATATCAAAAAGAACGATTAAACAAAACTGCCGCATGATGAAAACAAAACGAATTCGCAACATTATTTTTATGGTTGGGTTATCCTGTGCCTGCATTACAGTAAGTGCGCAGAAGGATACATCTCTTGATATAAATAGATTTAGTGCAAAACAGGCTGTCGATTATGCTTTGAAAAATGCTGTACAGGTGAAAAATGCATTAATCGATATTGAATTGCAGCGGCAGACTAACAAGGGCGTAACTGCTATGGCGCTTCCGCAGATCGCTGGAAATGTTTCTGTGACTGATTACCTTTCTATTCCTACAAGTCTGATCCCGGCTGAATTTTTCAATGGACCTCCTGGCACTTTTATCCCGATAAAATTCGGAACCAAGTATAACGGAACCTATGGTGCCTCGTTACAGCAGATATTGTTCGATGGACAGGTATTCGTTGGGTTGCAGGCGAGAAAAACCTCTATAGATTTTTATACGAAAGCAGCCGAGGTTACTGAAGAATCAATTAAAGCCAATGTTTATAAAATCTATTATCAGTTGGTGGTGGGGCAAAGGCAAATCGGAACTATCAAAGCAAATATTGATACCTATGAAAAATTACTTCACGATACAAAAGAAATTTATAAAAATGGTTTTGCCGAGAAATTAGATGTTGATANNATTGATGGCTCAAAACCGGATTGACGTGGGTATTTCCAGCTTAAAATTTTTGATGAATCTTCCACTAAAAGACAGCCTCGTTTTAACTGATACTTTATCCGACGAAGAATTGAAATCAAACATATTGGATGAAAATTACAATTATGAAGACAGAAAAGATTTTCAATTACTAGGCCTGGAAAGTAAGCTAGACGAATTCAACATAAGGAGATATAAATTAAGTAAAATACCGGTTTTGTCTTTCTCGGCCAATTTGAATCAAAACGCACAACGTACTACTTTTGACTTCTTTAAAAGCGGCCAGCCTTATTTTACAACGTCGTATATCAGTTTCTCTTTATCAGTCCCCATTTTTGATGGCGGCCTAAGAAATTCAAACATTGCCACAGCCAGATTGAATCTTCGCAAAACCCAAAATAATATTGACAACCTAAGGGCCTCGATTGACAATGATGTTACCCAGTCAAGAATTAATATGAAATCAGCTTTAATAACAATGGACAGCCAAAAGAAAAATATTGAACTGGCGGAAAATGTATACAATCATACAAAATTAAAATATGAGCAGGGCGTTGGCAGCAACCAGGAAATCAGCACCGCACAAACGGATTTGGTAACAGCTCAAAATAATTATTACAGTTCGCTGTATGATGCAATAATTGCAAAAATTGATTACCTGCAGGCGGCTGGGAAACTTTAAAACTAAAACTCAACGATTTAATTAATTAAAATACCATGCAAAGAATAACAAGACTAAGTTTGATGATCATCTTTATGGCAGTTGCCACATCATGCAGTGATACAAGCAAAAAAGAAGGGAGCCTTAGCGATAAAAAAGCTTCATTGGAAAAACTTAAAAAAGATAAGTCTGATCTTGATGATAAGATTGCAGCCCTGGAAAAAGATATTACCAAACTCGATACCAGTGCTGCTAATAAGCAAGATGCAAAATTAGTGGCAATAACTCCCGTTACCCTGCAATCTTTTAAACATTACCTGGACCTGCAAGGTGTTGTTGACTCAAGAAGTATTTCTTACATAACTCCTTCCAACCAGGGCGGCCAAATAAAGGCCATACTGGTAAAGCAAGGTGACCATATTCTCAAAGGTCAGCTGGTTCTAAAATTGGATAATTCAGTGGCTATCGAGAATGTAAATGCTGCCCGCCAGCAAACAGGAAGTGTGAAGGCACAACTTGATCTTGCAAAATCAATTTATGAACGACAAAAAAATCTTTGGGACCAACACATAGGAACTGAAGTACAACTACTACAGGCAAAAACCAATGTAGAGTCGCTGGAGAATCAGTTGAAAGCACTTCAGGCTCAAGTTGCCAGTGCACAGGCNNCCAATGTCTACAGTGATGTAAATGGAGTAGTTGATGAAATAACTGCCCACGTTGGCGAAACATTTAACGGAAATCCGCTGCAAGGCGGTTATATTAAGATTGTAAACAAAAGCGATCTAAAAATTACTGTTACAGTTCCGGAAAATTATGCAACGAAGATAACCAAAGGAACTTCGGTAGAAGTGCAGGTGCCAGACGTAAACAAATCATTCAATACAACAATTTCCTTTATTAGTCAGTCAATTGGCGCCACCACAAGAGGTTTCGCTGCAGAGGCCAAAGTGCCTGAGGCAATGCTTTTGAGGCCTAACCAAATTGCATTGGTCAAAATTCTTGATTATTCCGCCCCTAACGCACCTGTTATAAATGTAAACACATTACAAAATGATGAAGAAGGAAAATTTGTACTGGTAGCTTCCAGGGAAGGAGATAAACTAATTGCCAGGAAGCGTAAGGTGGTAATTGGCCAAACGTACGGCGACCAGGTTGAAATTAAACAGGGCTTAAAGGCCGGCGACCAGTTAATCACCGAAGGCTACCAGGCCATTTACGACGGGCAATTGATAACCACAAAGGCCGCTTAATTACCGAATACTATCTAATAAAAATATCAATGTAAATTTTATGAGTGTAATGGAAAATTTAAGGAAAATTTTTTTTAAGGAGTTTATGCCCACGAGTTGGTCAATCAAAAATAAAACTTCCATTTACCTGGTGATCATTTTTGTATCATTGATAGGTATATACCAGTTTGCAACGTTACCCAAAGAACAATTTCCTGATATAGTTATTCCCACCATATTTGTACAAACAACTTATGTTGGCAATTCTCCACGTGACGTTGAAAACCTTGTTACCCGGCCGATTGAGAAGCAGTTGAAAGGAATTACGGGGGCTAAAATAAATAAGATAAGCAGCACCTCTTTACAGGATTTTTCCGCTATTACTGTTGAGTTTNNATGCCGTCGATAAAGCCAAAATAGATTTGCCGAACGACCTCACTGCCGACCCGAAAGTACAAGAGATAGATTTTAGTGAACAGCCAATTATGTTTGTAAACATCAGCGGCGATTATAACATGATCGCTCTTAAAAAAATTGCCGATGATGCAAAGGATAAACTGGAGGAAATAT
>PKYU01000281.1 GCA_003132765.1 Chitinophagaceae bacterium
TCAACAGGAAATTGCTTTTCTATGTCAATAGGCAGTAAACCAGCAAAAATTGCGTTTCGGCAGTATTGGGTAGCAGTTGGTAAAATAGAATAGAAGGTTTCTTCTTCCAGAATTCGAAAGTTTTCAGCAAAAATTGGCTGAATGGTTTTCCACTGATCAAATCTGAGATTATCAATTAGCAAGAAGAATGTTGGCGTACCTTTTTCAATATGGGGAAACACCTTAAACTTCATCACATTATGGCTCATTATCGGAGCCTCGGCTTTAGGATTTGTAACCCAATCGGAATAATTTTTGGATATAAATTTAAAAAAATCAGTGTTCGCCTCATTCTTTTGCGATTGAAAAACCTCCTGCATTTCAGGACTGTCACTTTTCTTAATTTCAAGTTCCCAATAAACCAGTTTTTTATAAAGATCCATCCATCCTTTATAATCCGGGTTATCGATGAGTGCCATGAAAAGTTCCCTGAATTGTTGCTGGTAGGCGGTAGTCGTTTTTTCAGCAACCAGTCTTCTGTTATCAATTATTTTTTTCAATGATAGCCATACCTGATTTGGGTTCACCGGTTTAATTAAATAATCGGTAATCTGGGATCCAATGGCTTCATTCATCAGATTTTCAGTTTCATTTTTAGTAATTAATACTATAGGAACATGGTTCTTTATTTCCTTCATCTTTTGCAAAGTTTCCAGGCCAGTAATACCAGGCATGCTCTCGTCAAGAAGAACAACATCTACTGGAACNNATCATCAACCCATAAAATTTTTGCTACGTTCATTTCAGATATTTTTAAGAAACCAGTTTAATTGACCAGGAAATTGACCGTTGTAAAGAATTGAATGGAGTTACGGGGTCAATTCTTACAAATATAATTTATTCCGGTGCCAAAAATTACCTTTACAAATGCACTTTTGCATTTTAACAATTTTGAAGTAGATGTCGTATAGGAAAATAATAAATGACCCTGTTTATGGTTTTATCACGATAGATGATGAACTGGTATACAAAATAATTTCCCATCCTTATTACCAGCGTCTTCGGCGTATTTATCAAATGGCTATGGCTCAACTAGTATATCCGGGAGCAGTTCATACAAGATTGCACCATTCATTAGGAGCCTATCATTTAATGGGTAATGCGCTCAACGAACTTAAAAGGAAGGGTATTACTATTACACCCGAAGAAGATCAGGCGGCAAAAATTGCCATTCTACTGCACGATATTGGTCACGGACCTTATTCTCATGCACTTGAACATACTCTGACTGAGGAGGTGAGCCATGAGGAAATATCATTGTTATTGATGAAGAAAATGAATGAAGAAATGGGTGGTAAATTGGCAATGGCTATTGACATTTTTACAGATTTCCATCCTAAGAAATTTCTTCACCAGTTAGTGAGTGGACAATTAGATGTGGATCGTATGGATTATTTGATACGGGACAGTTTTTTTACCGGTGTCAGTGAAGGTGTAATTGGATATGACCGGATCATAAAAATGCTTACAGTACATAACGGTGAATNNCGGTGAATTGGTAATCGAAGAGAAAGGAATTTATTCCATAGAAAAATTCCTGGTTTCCAGGAGACTTATGTACTGGCAGGTTTACCTCCACAAAACTGTTTTATGCGCGGAGAAAATGCTGGTAAATATAATTAAGAGGGCCAGAATCATAAAAGCCAATGCTCCTACCCCGGCGCTCAATATTTTTTTGCCCCAAAAATTAGATGGGATTAATAAACATTTGGATGACTTTTGCACAGTTGATGATTACGATGTAATGGCGGCAATTAAAATATGGGCTAATCATCCGGATAAAATTTTATCCCTTCTTTGCAAGGGGATCGTAAACCGGCAATTGCTGAAAGTAAAATATTTTGGAAGTGAAATTGATGAGCGCATGTTGAGGGAAAAAAGGAATTTAGCTAAAGCGGCATATAAGATTAGTGAGGAAGAATCCGGTTACCTGGTATTTACCGGGGAAGCAGCAAATAAAACATACAGCCCGTATAATGAACACATAAATATCCTATTTAAGAATGATACGGTAAGGGATATTTCGGAAGTGGATAATGCCCTTATAAATCAAACTTTATTTGGCACGGCAAAAAAATTTTACATTTGTTTTCCGGAAATTGAATTATAATAACTTTACTTTTATAATCTTATACCATTTGTATAGTTAGAATAAAAAAAACATGGACTTCACAGCGACACAAATATCTTCACTCATCAATGGTAAAATAGAAGGAGATCCAGGCGTACTAGTTTCTTCTTTTGGAAAACTTGAAGGTGCAGAACCCGGTCAGCTGGCATTTCTTGCTAACCCTAAATATGAAGAATATTTGTATTCTACCAGGGCTTCCGTAATAATTATTAATGATTCCCAGGTGGTAGAGAAAAAGGTGGATGCAACACTTATTCGTGTACCGGATGCTTACTCAGCTTTTGCAATTATTTTGAGCACTTACGTAAAAATGGCCAAGGCTAATTTGTCGGGAATCCAACAGCCAGCTTATATTGCTGATTCTGCTGTTTTAGGTGAAAATATTTATATAGGTGCTTTTACTTACATTGGCAATAACGTTACTATTGGTAATAACGTGAAGCTGTTTCCCCAGGTATACATTGGAGATAACGTAACTATTGCTGATGATTCTATCTTATTTCCAGGTGTAAAAATTCACCACGATTGCATAATCGGGAAAAACGTGACCATTCACGCAGGATCCGTAATTGGTGGAGATGGATTTGGATTTGCTCCACAGCAGGATGGCAGTTTTAAGAAAGTTCCACAGATCGGTAACGTGGTGGTAGAGGATAATGTGGAGATTGGAGCGAATGCTACAATTGACCGGGCTACCATTGGATCAACATTGATAAAATCCGGAGCAAAGCTCGATAATCTCATTCAGATCGCTCACAATGTAGAAGTAGGAAATAATACAGTAATAGCGGCGCAGTCTGGAATTAGCGGTAGTACCAAAATAGGCAATAATGTAATGATTGGAGGCCAGGCCGGAATTGTGGGCCACCTTCAAATAGCCGATGGAAGCAAAATAAATGCNNTGGCGTAAGCAAATCCATAAAAATACCAAATACTGCAGTTACAGGCTCTCCAGCATTTGATTATGCTCATGCCCTTCGCAGCCAGATTTTGAATCGAAATTTACCCGAGCTTGAAAAAAGGATTAAAGAACTTGAACAAATTGTAGAAAGGCTCATTAATGAAAAGGTTGCCAATTAAAGGATCTTTAGAAAATTATTACCAAATGGTTCTATAGGCCTTCAATCTTTTGAACCAATAGTTTTCCTATTTTCGTGCCCATGAATTTATTGAATTCTAAGGAGAAATTTTTTCAACATACAATAAAGGAGGAAGTCGTTGTTTCCGGTGCAGGTATTCATACAGGGCATTTCGTTACAATGCATATTAAGCCAGCCGAGCCTAACACGGGCATTAACTTTCAAAGAACGGATCTACCAGGGAAGCCAATAGTAAAAGCAGATGTGGATAATGTTATTGAAACTAACCGAAGTACGACCATTGAATCAAATGGAGCCAGGGTAGGTACCATTGAACATCTTATGGCTGCCCTGACAGGCATGCTTATTGATAATGTACTTATAGAAATTGATGGAGAAGAAGTTCCAATACTTGATGGAAGTTCACAGCTATTTATAGAAAATTTATCTAAAGCTGGTGTGCTAAGGCAAAACGCGGAGAAAATTTACTACAACATTCAGCATAATATCAGCTTTGTAGATGAGGAAAAAAAAGTAGAAATGGTGGCGTTACCTTATGATGGATACCGGATAAATACATTAATTGATTTTAACTCACCTATTTTAGGCACTCAGCATGCCGACTTGCGAAATATTGAGGATTTCAAAAAAGAAATAACCCCCAGCCGAACTTTTTGTTTTTTTCATGAATTGGAGATCCTGTTGGCCAATGACCTCATAAAAGGCGGTGATATTAATAATGCAATTGTAGTAGTTGACAAACCTGTAACTAGTGACCAGGTAGATCGAATTTCAAAAATATTTCATAAAAATGATGTGAAAGTAAGTGAAGGGGGGATTCTTAATAACCTGACTCTTCGTTTTCCAAATGAGCCTGCAAGGCATAAATTGCTCGATGTGGTAGGCGATCTTGCTCTCGTTGGATTTCCTTTCAATGCCCATATTATTGCAAACCGGCCTGGACATGCATCTAACATAAAATTTGCTAAGAAGATTAAAGATCATATAAAGAAATTTAAGCATAGGCAAGATATTCCAGTATATGATCCTACCAAGCCTCCGCTTCTGGACATACAGGAAATAGAAAAAACACTGCCTCACAGGTATCCTTTTTTAATGGTTGATAAAATCATTGAACTTTCGGATACTCATGTTGTAGCTATTAAAAATGTTACTTATAATGAGCCATTCTTCCAAGGTCATTTTCCGGGAAATTCAGTTATGCCGGGTGTGTTACTTGCAGAAGCGCTAGCCCAGGCAGGAGGATTTATTGCAATACCCAGAAATACGGAAGATAAATACGATACTTATTTCCTTAAAATAGATAGTTGCAAATTCAAACAAAAAGTAGTTCCCGGAGATACGCTTATTTTAAAAATGGAGCTGCTTCATCCTATTCGAAGAGGTATTTGCGAGATGAGAGGCACCGTTTATGTTGGTGATAAAGTTGTTACTGAAGCTATTTTAGTAGCGCAAATAGTTAAAAGACCCAAAGCCTGACAATAATGATTAGTACTCTTGCTCATATTCATCCTGCAGCTCAAATTGGAAACAATGTAAAGATTGATCCTTTTGCAGTTGTTGAAGAAGGAGTAATTATTGGCGAAGGAACTCATATTATGTCTCACGTGGTTATCATGAAGAATACAATTGTGGGTAAATCCTGTAATATTTTCCCGGGAGCAGTTTTAGGAGGTATCCCTCAGGATTTAAAATTTGACGGCGAAGAAACATTTGTTGAAATAGGAGATAATACAACTATCAGGGAATGTGTTACTGTTAACCGCGGTACAAAGGATAAATGGAAAACCAAAGTAGGAAGTAACTGTATGTTGATGGCTTATTCTCATATTGCTCACGATTGTATCTTAGGAGATAGTGTAATTATTGCAAATTCAGTTCAGCTCGCGGGACACGTAGAAATCGGCGACTGGGCAATAATCGGCGGTATGGCAGCTGCAATTCAATTTTCTAAAATAGGTCAACACAGCTATATTGCGGGAGGAACTGAAGTTATCAAAGATGTACCACCTTATATCAAAGCAGGCCGTTCACCCCTGAGTTATGTAGGGGTAAATTCTGTTGGATTACAAAGAAGGGGTTTTACTTCCGAAAAAATAAACAGCATTCTTGAAATCTACCGCAATATTTACATGAAGGGATTGAATATTTCTCAAGCCACCGAAATTATCGAAAAGGATTTACCTGACTCTGCAGAAAAGGCTGAGATAATAAAATTTATCAGGGAAAGCAAGAGAGGCATATTAAAAATATCGGCCAAAGGAATTACCGATGAAAATTGAGTTGTCCAACCTGGGAAAGCGATTTAACAGAGAATGGATATTTCGGAATCTAAGTTTTCAATTTGATTCTGATCAACATTATGCAATTACC
>PKYU01000016.1 GCA_003132765.1 Chitinophagaceae bacterium
ACCATATTGATCTGATGCGACCATCCTCCTCTTGTTATCAAAGGTCATGGCAACCCATGAGCCCTGGTTATTGATACCGGGACTGTACAAATGGTCCGCATGAAAATCATCAGGCAATTTAAGGGCAGCTATTTTAGGGTCTGACGAAACCGGATTTGATGACTCTTTTTTTTTGGCATTATTGCAGCCCAACGTTAATTGAAAAAGAACATACAGAACACNNTTTATTTGAAATAAAATCTCCATTTATAAACTGTCTTAAAACCGCAGTTGCCCAATCTTTCTCATACCAATTTGTAACCAGCTATTCGACTTCATCAAAATCAAACACTCTGCATAAAAATGTATTTCAGAACCGCTTTACCTGCTTTGCAATATATTTGCATGCGGTTTTATCCTTGTTTACTGTGCAATATCATGCAAAGTAATGCAGAAAATAATATTGCGTTAATTTATTTTCAAGTTTCTAGTGATATTGTTTTATCGTTTGTAGCCGTTTGCAATATGTTTCAAAATAATAATAGCAAATTCGCAGAAAAATAATTTTAAAATCCTTCTTTTTGATGACTTTAACCAGCAATAACAAACCCGTGAAAGAGCGCAGGATTTTATTAGTCAAAATTATTTATCGCCTTAAAAAAATAAATACTGAGATGAACAGAAAGTTCTATTATTTCTTAGCTGCTACGTTTGTTTGCCTTTCAGGATACAGCCAGAATATTTCGCAAATTGAAGGAAGGATCACTGATAAAAAATCAAATCCGATAAGTTATGCATCCATCTACCTGTTGAATACCAATGTTGCCGTTTTAAGCGATACGGGCGGATATTTTACGATAAAAAATATTTCTCCGGGAGAATATAACATTGCTGTTTCAGCCATTGGCTATGCAACTTTGAATGAGCAACTACATGTTACAAAACACGAAGCGGCCCAATTTACATTCCAACTAGCGGGTGCGGCTACCCAGCTTGATGCTGTGATTGTAAGCGCAGAAAAAAAAGAAGAAAATGTGCAAAATATTCCCTCAAGCGTTTCTGCACTAACGGCAAGAAACATAGATGATTACCGCTTGTGGAATCCCAAAGACATTACCGCCATCGTTCCCAATTTATATGCAGGCAATCCGGGGGATGGGAGAAATGTCACTTCTATTCGGGGAATTACTTCGTCATCATACGACCCGGCTGTGACCACCTATATTGACGGCGTAAATCAGTTTACCCTCGATACCTATATACCTCAGCTTTTTGATGTAGAACGCATTGAAGTGTTGCGGGGCCCGCAGGGAACCTTATATGGAAGAAATGCGATAGGAGGGGTTATCAATATCATTACCAAACAGCCAACGAATAATACTAGTGGCTTTGTTGAAATAAATGAAGGCAATTATGGCGAACAACGCTATACGGCAGGCATACGGACTCCCATTGTGAAAGACAAATTATTCTTTGGCGCTTCTTTTTTATATGAAGGGATGAATGGATATTACACTAACGTGTACGACAATTCGAATTTCGATAAACAGCATAGCTTTGGGGGCAATTATTATANNAGTAAAATATGAAGCCAGTCCTAAATGGGCCTTTACGTTAAATGTAAAACATCTCGACAACAGGAACGATGGATCCTTTCCGCTGGCGTCAAGCGTTGCTGATGCCTTTGCCCATCCTTTCCAGGTTGATCAGAATGCCATCGCAAAGCTTGTTGACAATACGCTCAACACTTCTTTGTCGGTTAACTACTCAGGCAATCATTTTAACTTCAGTTCGCAAACTGCTTCCCAGTCCAATTACAGATACTATGCATCCCCAATTGATGGCGATTTTTCACCGGCAGATGCCGTAACTATCATTAACAACTATGGCAATAAATGGAATAAGGTAAAAGTAGTTACTCAGGAGTTCAGATTTTCTTCTGCTACATCATCCGTATCCAAATTAAATTGGTCCGCGGGCACTTATCTATTTTATCAAAATACGCCCAACAAACAGGCTACTCATTTTGGCGCGGATGCTGCATTGGTTGGCTCACCAGATTCGAATTATGCTATCATCAACACAACCAAATCAAAATCACTTGGCGCTGCGTTGTATGCGCAGGCAACATATAAGGCAAATAAAAAAACAGATATCATCTTTGGGGTCCGGTACGACTACCAGTATTCAAAAGAAGAAGTGCTTGGAGAATATCAGCCAGATTCATCTCCCACACCAATATTTCAAACGCAACCTGATACTTCCGGAAATACCTCCTACAGTGCTTTTTCGCCAATGCTGAGTATTGCATTTCATCCCGTTGCCAATACGAATTTGTATGCGACTTACAGCAGGGGATACCGGACAGGTGGGCTGACACAGTTGGGAGCAGACCCAACGCAACCTCCATTGTATGCATACAAACCTGAGTACAGTAATAATTTTGAAATAGGGATAAAAAATACTTTCCTCAATAATCGCGTAAGGGCAAATATTTCTCTCTTTTACACGAATGTCACCAATGTGCAGGTGCCAACGCTGGTATTACCCGCCGCTATTACGGTTACAAAAAATGCCGGCGGACTTACCAGCAAAGGCATTGATGCCGAGCTTGCCACAACGATACTGAAATGCCTGGAAGCAACTTATAATTTTGGCTATACTGATGCTAAGTACACTACGCTCAATCTTTCTCAGAATGGCGCTGCATCTGACCTGGCCGGTAACCATGAAATTTTTACTCCGGACATTACTTCGATGCTTGCCATTCAATACAGCTTGCCGCTAATCCAATCCCAATCC